>CAZJUL010000191.1:0-5809 GCA_964549095.1 uncultured Elusimicrobiaceae bacterium | reverse complement strand
GCAAGGTCGCCGGCATAGCGGCCGGCGCGGGCGGCCTGACACCCGGCCTGGTGCTGCGCCCGGCCTCGGCGCCGGCGGGCGGCACGGAACTGGCGCTGGCCGGCCGGGTCTACTGCAAGGCGGAAGCGGACTCGGGGCCGATAGAGCCCGGCGACCTGCTGACGACCTCCACCGTCCCGGGCCACGCCATGAAAGCGCAGCGCCCCGACTGCCACGGGGCAGTGATCGGCAAGGCCATGAGCGGCCTGAAAAAAGGAAAAGGCCTGGTACTTGTGCTGGTGAACCTGCACTGAAAGACCGCTGCTCAGCGGCCGCGGCGGCGGAGCCGCCTGCGGTATTCCGCCGGGGTGAGCGCGGCCAGCTTTTTAAACTGCCTGATGAACGATTCCGTGTTCTGGTAGCCCAGCCGGCCGGAGATCTGGTCCATGTTGTAGCCGGTGCGCGCCAGGAGCCTTTTCGCTTCGCCCATTTTCAGCTTCAGCCTGTAGCCGCTGAAGCCCGCCCGGTCCCGCTCGCGGAAGAGCCGGCTCAGGTACTTCGGGCTCAGGCACACGGCCGCCGCCGCGTCCTTCAGGGAGACCTTGCGGGAGAGGTTCCTGACCAGGAACCGCTTCACGTGCTCTATCTTGCCCGCGGCGTCCGCGGCGTCGTTACGGTAGCCGCCCCGCCTCGAGTCCAGGACGGCCTCTATGACGGCCCTGGTCTTTTCCACGTCAAAAGGTTTCTCCACGTAATCGTCGGCGCGGCCCCGGAGCGCCCGCAGGACCACCTCTTTCGAGCCGAACCCCGTTACGACTATGGTGCCGGCGCCGGGAGCCGTTTCCCTGATGCGCTCCAGCAGGGCAAGGCCGTCCATCCCGGGCATGCGCACGTCCATTATCACCAGGTCTATCTCGTTGGGCTTTTTCAGGACCGCCAGCGCCTCTTTCCCGTCGGCGGCCTGGCAGAAGCGGTACTCGGAGAAGCATTCCGCGAACTCTTCGCGGAAGATCTCGTCGTCGTCCACCAGGAGTATCGTCTCCCGGCAGGGCCGGCGTTTTCCCGCAGCATTTTTTTTCATTCTTTTCGGCGCAGGCCGCCTCCTGACCGCGCGTTCCGCATCACCGGCACAGGATCTTTTTTTCGCCATGTTACCGCTTACCGGGCAGCGTCACGCTGACCACCGTCCCCCTGCCGGGCGCGCTCCTGACGGCTATGCCCCCGCCGTGAAGGGCCATGATCTGTTTGCAGACGAAAAGGCCCAGCCCCGTCCCCTTCGCCTTGGTGGTGAAGAACGGCTCAAAGATCTTGGGGAGCAGCTCCGCCGGCACGCCCGCCCCGGTATCCTCGAACCGGACCGTTACCATCGGGCCTTTGCCCTCGGCGCGCACCGTTATCCTGCCGCCGCGGACGGCGGAAACCGCGTCGCAGGCGTTGCCCAGGATGTTCGAGAAGACCTCTTTCATCTGCAGCGGGTCGGCTTCCGCAGGGAGGCTCCTGGGCAGGCGCAGGTCTATAGAGACGGGGTTTTTGGCCGGGCAGAGGCCGCGCGCCGTGTTCACGCATTCCTCCAGCAGGCCGGCCAGGTCGATGAACTCGTACTGGGGCCGCTTCAGGCGCGAATAAAAGAGCAGGTTGTTTATGATCTGGTTGCTCTCGCTTATCTTCTTCTCTATGTTGCGGAAATGCCTTTCAAGCTGCGGGGCGGCGGTCTTCCTTTTGATATTGAACGCCGCCATGGTTATCGCGGCCAGCGGGTTGCGCAGTTCGTGGGCCACGGTCGCGGCGAGGGTGCCGATGTCGGAAAGGCGCCGTGCCTTTTCAAGCTCCCTCTGCGAGTCCATCAGCTCGCGGGTACGGGATTCCACCATTTTCTCCAGGGTCGCCTTGTCCCGCCTGAGCACCTGCTCGGCCTGCTTGCGCTCTACGGCGTAGCGGATGCTGCGGCCGAGGAGGGCGGGGTTTATCTGCCCCTTTACCAGATAGTCGCAGGCGCTGTGCTGCAGCGCCCGCGCGGCCAGGGACTCGTCGTCCAGCCCGGTCAGCAGTATCACGGCGGCCTCCGGGTACTGCGCGGCTATCTTTTCCAGGCCGTCCAGGCCCTCGCTGTCCGGCAGGTTGACGTCCAGCAGGACCACGTCGAACGCCGAGTCCCAGAGCATTTTCAGCGCGTCGTCCAGCCTGCCGGCGCGCGCCGCGCAGCGGCCGCCGCAGTCCTTCAGCATTTCGCACACCAGCCTGGAATCGGCGGCGCTGTCGTCCACCAGCAGGATGCTCAGCCCGTCTTCTTTCATAGCGCTCCGTTCACGCGGGATTTGGCGGCAGCCTGACCGTGGTAAGCCAGAATTCCTGCAGGGACCGGGCCACGTGCGTGAATTGGGCGAGGCCCACAGGCTTCGTGATGTAGCAGTTGGCGTGCAGGTCGTAAGCCTTCAGGATGTCGGACTCGGCTTCGGACAGCGTCAGGACCACCACCGGTATCCTTTTCAGCTCCCCGTCGCATTTGATCTCCTTGAGCACCTCCAGGCCGTCCTTTTTGGGCAGGTTGAGGTCCAGCAGTATCAGGTCCGGCCGCGCCCGCCCGGCGTACTCGCCCTCTTTGCGGATGAAGGCCAGGGCCGCCGCCCCGTCCGTAACGACATGGAGCTTACTGTAGAGTTTTTCCTCTTCGAGCGCCGCGACGGTCAGGCGCGCGTCGCCTGGATTATCCTCCACCAGGAGTATTTCAATGGAATGTAAAGGATCCGTATCGCTCATGTTCGGCTCTCCTTGTGCCGCGGCCCCGGGCCCGGTAAAGGACGCCCGCTAAAGACCGCCGTTTAATGTGCCGGTTGTTTTTTTGCCCCCGGAATATCTTATCCAAATAGCGCGGGAATTTCAAGGGCACCGCCCTCCGGGGCGCTGCGGATCAGCGGGGCCCGTTCTTCCCGGGACCTAGCAGGACGTCCTTCATAAAACCGGAACCGCCTTCATGCTTTTTGCCCTCCAGGACCGTCTGTATGCCCCGGACAACGTCCTTCTGGCTGAAAGGCTTGCTCAGGTAAATATCAATATCCGACGGCTGCGGGGCGCGCCGCGCGCCCGGGTCGCCGAAATAACCGCTCATCATGATGATGGGGATGCGCGCGGTGCGCGGGCACTTCCTGATCCTGTCGGCCACCGCGAAACCGTCCCCGTCGCCGAGCTTCAGGTCCAGCAGTATCGCGTCGGGCTTCACCCGCCGCGCCATTGCCGGCGCGCGGGCGCCGCTAGTAAGGGGCACCGGGACGAAACCGCTCAAAGCCAGCGCCTCCTGGAGTTCCGCCAGGAATTCCCGGTCGTCGTCCACCAGCATGACGATCTTTCTTTTCAACGGCATAGCACACCCCCCACCCTAATGTCGCCCCCCGTCTATAGTACAGAAAATCGGCCGCCTGAATTAAGCCCCGGTTTCCGCTTTTTCCTGACTTTTTTCCGCATAAGGCGGTACCGGCGCAGGATAAACCGGGAAAAACGCGGCAAACTATTGTAAAATATATCTGTCGCGCGGCTAGCTCAGCTGGCTAGAGCACTGTCCTCACACGACAGGGGTCACAGGTTCAAATCCTGTGCCGCGCACCAGATTTAGCAGAGCTGCAAGCGAGCCGGCAGCATTTAGCAAGGCGATGGAGTTCGCCTTAACCGCCCGAAAGGGCTGATGACTCCTGCGATACGCGTCGCAGGAGTTTTTTTTCGCCTGGATAAAATATAACGGGGAATTATTATGGAACACATCTACACTATAAGCGCGCTGTGGCTGGGGCTGGCGGTTTTATCGGCAATAATATCCTACCACCTGAAGCTGTCCATAGCCCTGGTCGAGATCTGCGTGGGCGTACTGGCCGGGACTATAGCCAATAAATATTTCGGGCAGGATTCGCTCGGCTCTAACCAGGAATGGCTGAAGTTCCTGGCCGCCTCCGGGGCCGTCTTCCTGACCTTCCTGGCCGGCGCGGAGCTGGACCACAAAGTGATGAAGACCAAGCTGAAAGAGGTCCTGCTGGTCGGCTTTGTCGGCTTCCTGGCGCCTTTCGCCGGCGGGGCCGTCTTCAGCTATTACCTGCTTCACTGGGGCCCGCAGGCAAGCCTGCTGGCGGGCGTGGCGCTGTCCACCACCTCTATGGCCGTGGTCTACGCAGTGATGATAGAGACCGGCCTGAACGCCACGGAATTCGGCAAGGGGCTGCTTGGCGCCTGTTTCGTGAACGACCTCTGGACCGTTATAGTGCTGGGCCTGATCTTTTCCCCGTTCACTTATAAAACAGCTGTTTTCATAACCGCCGCGGCCCTGATAATATCGGTTTTCCCCTACATAACCGGCCACCTGACCGAGGCCTACGGCAACAGGACGGCGGCCATAAGGGTCAAATGGGTTTCGTTCGTCCTGTTCGCCCTGGCCGCCTTAAGCGTCTGGGCCGACAGCGAAGCGGTACTGCCGGCCTATGTGGCCGGCATGGCGCTGGCCGAGTTCGCGTCGGACAACCAGCTCTGGGTGAAACGGCTGAGGAGCCTGACCGTAGGCTTCTTAACGCCGTTCTATTTCATAAGGGCCGGCTCGTTCGTCTCAATTCCGGCATTGGTCTCCGCCCCGATGGTCGTCATCATCCTTCTCATAAGCAAGGTCTCCACCAAGATCTTCGGCCTGTACCCGGTAATTTCCCTTTTCAGGAAGGAAAAGTCGGAGCGCTGGTATTACACCCTGCTGATGTCCACGGGCCTGACCTTCGGCAGCATCTCCGCCCTGTACGGCTACTCGCACGGCATAATAGACGCGCGGCAGTACTCGTTCCTGATCATAACCGTGATAGCGTCGGCCGTCATCCCCACGGCTATCGCCAACTTCAAATTCCTGCCCCGGCACCTGCTGGCGCATGTCAAACAGAACGCCCAAAAAGCCGAAACGGCGCAGGACGAATAACCCGCCGGTCACATAAAACAAGTGCGCCCGCGGCGGCAAAATTATAGAATATCACTTCCCAAGGAGCGCTTTGTTCGCGGTATAAAGCCGCCAGCCGGCGCGGGTCCGGTCGCTATTTATGGAATTTCTCCAGCAGATATTACAGTTCCTTGTTCAATTCGTAGACCTTTTCCTGCACCTGGACAAGTACCTGGGCGCGGTCATACAGGATTACGGGAACTGGACCTACCTGATACTTTTCCTCATCATCTTCTGCGAGACCGGGCTGGTGGTAACGCCCATCCTGCCCGGAGATTCGCTCCTTTTCGCGATAGGCGTTTTTTGCGGGCTCGGCCACCTGGATATTTATCTCACGCTCGGGCTTCTTTCAATAGCCGCCATACTTGGCGATACGGTCAACTACGCGGTGGGCCATTACATCGGCCCAAAGGTGTTCCATTACAAGGACTCCAGGATCTTTAAAAAGGAATACCTGGAAAAAACCCACGCGTTTTATGAGAAATACGGGGGGAAAACCATTATCCTGGCCCGGTTCGTGCCCATCGTGCGGACCTTCGCGCCTTTTATCGCCGGGGTAGGCGCCATGACCTACGGCAAATTCCTGGTCTACAACGTGGCCGGCGGGCTGCTATGGGTATGCTCAATAACACTGGCCGGTTTTTTCTTCGGCAATATTCCCGTGGTTAAGAACAACTTCACCGCCGTCATCCTGGCCATCGTATTCATTTCGGTCCTGCCCGGGGTAATTGAATATCTCAGGCACAAAAAAGCCAAAGCGGCGTAAATGGTGCTTCTCCCCGTTTTCCATCTAAATCACCAAGTTAGTCATTTAGTCATCAGACTGGGTTCTATTTAGAAGTGCAACCATGGTTTAATATAGACGAGGTTGCATGG
>CAZJUL010000190.1:0-5811 GCA_964549095.1 uncultured Elusimicrobiaceae bacterium | reverse complement strand
GCGGGCTGGCGGACGCGCGCGGGGGCCGCGTCAGGGTGCTGCACCACGAGAGCTTCCGCGACGATCCCACCCGGATCTTCCGCGCGGCGCGCTTCGCCGGCCGTTTCGGCTGGGAGCTGGACAAGGAAACCAGGATGTGGCTGAAAGAGGCCGTCAAGGAGGGCGTTCCCGCCCTGCTTTCGCGGGAGCGCCTGCGCAACGAGCTGCTCAAGCTGCTCGAAGAAAAGGACCCGGCTGCCGCCTTCGCCGTCCTGGAGAAGTTCGACTCTCTGAAGTTCTTCCACCGTGAATTCTTCTGGCCCGAAGGCGCCTCTTCAGTAAGCGGGGTTATGCCGCGGCTGGCCGCCATAGCCGCCGGGATGGGGCGCGCGGGCGTGCCTTTCCTGGAAAGCCTCAGGCTTCCCAATAAGACCATAGCCGGCATAAAGAGCGCCGCCGCCAGCCGGTTCAAAAAGCATATCTGAACCGTCCGCTTCAGGCGGAAAGGTGTACCGGCCGCGCCCCGCGGGGCGCCCCCCGTTATTTTTTGTCTTCCGGCTTGGCGCCGTAGAGCTGGAGCTTCTCGGTGACCGAGGTGGCTTTCCTCACGGCTTTCACTATCTCCAGTATCTCCACTTTCAGCGGGCTCTTATCGCTTACGCTTTCCAGCATTATGGCGGCGTAGCCGTTTATGGTGGTCAGTATGTTGTTGAAATCGTGGGCGGCGTCGCCGGTTATCTTGCCGGCTTTCGCCGCGGCCCGGGTGTTGATGAGTTCCTCTTCCGTCCTCTTCTGTTCGGTGACGTCCCTCACGATGCCCAGTATCCCGATCGTCTTTCCCGCCAGGTCCTTCAGGGGGGATTTGACGGTGCTGAAATAATATTCCTTTCCCGAGATAACGCGGTTGTCGTCGATGGTCAGCGTCCTGCCGGTACGGACGACTTCCCTGTCCGAAGCTATCAATCTCTCGGCGTCCTTGGGGGGGAAGATATCGCCGTCCGATCTGCCCTCGAACTCCTCCGGGGTCATCTGGAAAACCGCCGCGCAGGCTTTGTTGACCTTGATATAGCGCCCGTCCAGGCCCTTGAAGAAGATCATATCCGGCGCGGTGTCGAAAATGTTGCGGAGGGTCTCTTCGTTCTGCTTCAGCGCGGTTTCCATCTTCTTCTGCTCCGTGATGTCGCGGCCCTCGGGTATCAGGTAAATTATTGCGCCGGCCGCGTCCCTTACGGGCTTCAGCGAAAAATCGACGTGGTGAATGCTCCCGTCCGCGGCCGGGTGCGTGGCTTCAAAGCGCACCGCCTCTCCCTGGGCGGCCTTCTTCACCGCTTTGCGCAGCTTGTCGCGCATCTCGGCCGAATGGGCCCACCAGGCGGTATCCCAGAAAGGCCTGCCGATGCAGTCCGACTCTTTGATGCCGGCGAACTGCATCGCCGTCCTGTTGGCCTCCAGCACCGTCCCGTCCGGGTCGAGCATGCCGATGAACTGGAAGGTCTGGTCGAACAGTGCCCGGATCTTCCTGTCGCTCTCGTGCAGGGTTTCTTCGGTCGCCTTCAACGCGGTTCCCGCCCTGCTGCGCTGCTCCTCTATGCCCAGGGCCTTGGCCAGCAGCGACATAACCTTCAGTTCTTCCGGAGAAGGGGCTTTATCGGCCTGGAAGGCCGCGCAAAGGGAGCCGACCGTCCGCCCCTCCACGGTTACCGGGCAGCCTATATATGTTTTCAGGCCGAATTTCTTTATGTTCGGGTCGCTCTCGGCGTACGGGGAGTTTTGCAGGTCCCTTACCACCAGGGGCTTGTGTTTCGCGCCGCTTATCACGTCCATGCAGATATGCCCCTTCGCTTTGCCGCGCAGGTCCAGGCCGGGCGGGGCCTGCCAGCCGCTTATGGTGCAGAGCAGGTCGCCTTCCAGGCGGTTGTACAGCACGCAGGAACTGCCCAGTATCTCGCCGGCGGTCCTGGTAATATGGTCTATGTTCTCTTCCGGTTCGGGGCCGAATTTAAGGAAGCAGCTGGTCAGTCTTGAGAGGGCGCTTTCTACCTTTTTCTGGGCGGAAATGTCGCGGTGGAACCCCAGGAAATAGATCCTGCCCTCGAATTTGACGACCCTGCAGGACACGCTGAGCGGGAACACGTGCCCGTCCCTGTGGTAATGCTCCACCTCGAAGGTCAGGGATTCGCCGGCGAGCATCCTGCGCAGCCGTTCGGGCCCCAGTTTAGCGGTTTGCGGCGTGTCCAGTTCCTTGAGGTTCAGGCAGGCCATTTCCCCGGCGTTGGCGTAGCCGTGCATTTTAGCGAACGCGTCGTTGAAGACGGAGGAAGACCCGTCCGTGGCCATTATGAAGATCCCGTCCCCGGCCCGGTCGAAGAGCGCCCGGTATTTGGCTTCGGAGTTCTTGAGCGCGTCCTCCATCGCCCTGCGGTCGGTGACGTCCCGGATTATGCAGGATATCATGCGGGGCCTGCCGCCTTTCATTATCAGCCCGCTTTTCTGCTCGGCGTAAAAATAGGAGCCGTCCTTTTTCCTGACCCTGTAGGAGAGCAGAGGCATGGTGCGGCCGGTCTCGAGCGCGCCGGAGAGCGCCTGCGCGAGCATCGCCTTGTCGCCGGGATGCGCGAATTCCAGCACGTGGCGGCCGACGAGGTCTGCCGGGGAATAGCCGTAATTCTCCGCCTGCCGGCTCATGTAGGTGATCACCCCTTCGGCGTTCACGGTATAAATTATGTCGCGCGAGGCGTTTATTATCGCGCGGTGCTTCTCCTCGCTTTCCCTCAGCGCGTCTTCCGAGAATTTGCGCTGCAGTATGATGGCGTAGATGCGGGCGAACTTTTCCGCCGCGGCCAGGTCCCGCTTCGTGTAGTCCCCGGAAGGGTTGGCCAAAGCCACCATGCCGGCCAGCTTGCGGTTAAAGACGGCGGGAACGGCCAGGAATTTGTCGATCTTTATGTGGCCTTTCGGCGTGCCGCACGAGCGGCTGTCCGAGGAGGCTTTGTTCGTGAGAATGGGTTTTTTATTCTTCAGCACCCAGCCCCAGAGGCCCTTGAATTCCCTGAATACTATGGTTTTGCCCGCGATGCGGCACTTGTCCCAGATTTCGCGTGTGTGCGTGACCGCAATGAACCAGCCGGTGGCCGGGTCTATGTAGCCGGCGAAGCCGAAGCTGCTGCCGGTCAGGCGCTTGGCCGCCAGCAGCACTTTTCCCGAGATGTCCTCTATGGAAAGCGCAGCCGAGGCCAGGTAATCGTCCTCGAGGGAATTGAAGGCCTTGTCCAGTTCCCGCTCGAAAGCGGCATCGTCCGATGCGCCGGTCTTACCGGGAGCGGAGCGCCGCCGGGGCGCCGCTGGCCCGCGTTTTTTAATTTCTTTTTTCATGTCCCAAACCTTCCCGAACCGTCCGTCCCGCCGGCGCGTTTTTGAGATTTATTCGAATTTGTAGCCGTGGCCGGCCACTGCCTTTATGCGGGCGGAGAACCGTGGCCCCAGCTTCTTGCGGAGGTTGGAAATGTGGACTTCCACGGTGTGCGGGTCGTTGTAATCGGCCGGGTCGAAGCCCCAGACGCTCTCTATCAGGTTGTTGACGCTGATCACGCGGCCCGGTTTTGAGGCGAGCATCGAAAACAGGTCGAATTCCTTCGCGGTCACCTGTACCGGCCTGCCCGAGATCTTCAGGGCGCGGCCTTCCAGGTCTATTTCGAAGCCTTTCCGCCTGATCTTCGCGGCTGCGGGGAGAGGGCTTGTTTTAGCCCTTTTAAGCATCGCCCTTATCTTTCCCAGCAGCACTTCAAAGGAAAAGGGTTTCAGCAGGTAGTCGTCGGCGCCGCGCATATAGCCGGAAACCTGGTCGGCTTCGGATATTTTTTTCCCCGACATGATTATGACGGGTATTGCGGCCGTGGCCCTGCTTTCCCGCAACCTCCGGCAGAAGGTGAAGCCGTCTATTCCCGGCATTTCCACGTCGGTTAATATGAGGCTGGGTTTGGCGCTCTCGACCACGGCCAGGCCTTCCGCCCCGTTATAGGCGTTCATTACGGAAAAACCGTGGTTGGACAGGTATTTGGTCAGTATGGCCGACATCGGCCTGTCGTCGTCCACTATGAGGATGGTCTTTTGCATATGAACCGGAAAAGCTCGCCGCCCCGGGCGGTACAGGGTATTCATAGGGATGCCTTATAAGGAATAGAACTCTAACTAGGATTATATAATATTGCGGGCGGTCAGGTGGACGGGTAAAAAAATCGCCCCGGCGGGTTATATAGGACTGACTGTTGCCTTACAAGGTGAATTTCCGTTGTAAATATCCGCCGGGGCTTAAAAAGGCCAGCGCTGCAGGTGCTAAGCATACAGCCGTTAAAGGCTTTTTGCTTTGGGGGGTTTGGGTTAGGGGGCGCACCGTACAGCGCTGGATATCCTTCAAATTTTAGAGATCAGTACTTCGCTACATGAATAGTATACCAACCCCCGCTCAAGAATCGCTCAAATCTTCCTAAAGTCCCGCTCAAGAATAATACCGGGGGCCGTCCGCCGCCGGGGAAAAGGTGTATAAGGCGGCTAAATTTCTTAAAATATAGTTCCATGACTTCCATCCAGTATTTAAAAGGCGTCGGGCCCGGGCGGGCGGAACTCTTCGCCAGGCTGGAGCTTGCCACAGTGGAGGACCTGCTGCTCTATTTCCCGAAAAAATACGAAGACCGCCGGCTGAACGCGAAAAAGGAAAATTCGGAACATATAGAGGATGTCAGCGTTTTATTCGGCACGGTCCTTTCGGTCCGGGACCTCTATACCGCCGGCAGCCTGCGCATCTTCAAGGCCGTAATGGACGCCGGCGGCTGGCAGGCGGAAGTGAACTGGTTCAAGCGGCACAGCCCCCGGTTCGACGTTTTCGCCGGGCTCAGGAAGGATATAACGCCCGGCGCGAAGATCTGGCTGGTGGGCCGGCCGGAGGACCCGCTGTTCCGGACCCGGATCACGGCGGAGGAGTATTATCGCGCGGACGACCTGGCGGCCCAGCGCAAGCACGTTAACAGGCTGGTCCCCGTCTACGGGCTGACCGACGGTCTGTCGCCCAAATTCATGCGCGACGCTGTTTTCCGGGCGGTCGCCGAAAAAGCCGCCGAGACCGCCGAATTCCTTCCCGGCCGGCTGATGATCAAGAGGGGGCTTATAGCGCGGGACCTGGCGCTGAAGGCCGCGCATTTTCCGGAGAACCTTTTCGAGCTGGACGCCGCGCGCAAAAGGTTCATCTACGAGGAGCTGTTCCTGCTGGCCCTGGCCTGGGCCGTCAAGCGCGCCCAGACGCGCGCGCTGGACAAGGGGTTCACTTACGCGATAAAGAAGAACCTGCTGACGCCGTTCAGGGAGAAGCTCGGCTTCGAATTCACCGCCTCCCAGAAAAAAGCCATCAATGAAATATTTACCGACATGCAGGCCGGCGCCCCTATGGCCCGCCTGCTGGAGGGAGACGTGGGCTCGGGCAAGACGGTGGTAGCCCTGAGCGCGCTGCTGCTCGCGGTGGAGAACGGCGCCCAGGGCGTCTTCATGGCCCCGACCGAGATACTGGCCGAGCAGCATTTCATCACTTTCGAAAGGGCCCTCGCGGGGCTTGGAGTGCGGTTCGCCCTGCTGACCTCCAGCGTGAAGGGGAAGGCACGGAAGGCGGTCATAGAAAAGCTGGCCGCCGGGGAGCTGGACCTGGTCATCGGCACCCACGCCGTGCTGGAAGAGAACATAAAGTTCAGGAACCTGCGGCTGATAGTGATAGACGAGCAGCACCGCTTCGGCGTGAGGCAGCGCGCCGCGCTCAGGCAGAAAGGCGAAAAGGCCGATATGCTGATA
>CAZJUL010000189.1:0-5815 GCA_964549095.1 uncultured Elusimicrobiaceae bacterium | reverse complement strand
CCGCCCCGCCGAGCGCGGACGACAGCAGCCTGTCCGCAGCGGACCCGCTGAAATAAGGATTAAAATAAGCCGCGAGAAGGCCCAGCAGCATCAGCGCGTAGGAAAAAGCGTCGGCTATCATGAAGGTTTCGAAATCTATCAGGCTTACCGTTATAAATATATAGGCCGCGGCCAGGGAGGCGGCCAGCCAGGGGAGATTGTCAGCCCATTTCAGGAAGAAAAGCACGGTAACAGCGCCGGTCAGCAGTTCCGTGAGCGGGTAGCGGAAAGAGATAGGGACCCTGCAGCCGCGGCACCTGCCGCGCAGGAGGATATAGCTGATAAGCGGGATATTGTCGTAATAGGCGATCGGCGCAAGGCACCGCGGGCAGCGTGAAGGCGGGCGGATTATGGAAAGGCCCTCCGGCAGCCTGGAGACGCAGACATTGAGGAAGCTGCCTATGGCCAGGCCGAGGAAAAAGACCGTCAGGATCAGGATACCTGTGCCCATAATGGGGATTTAAAAACCCAGCCCCTCTTTCGAAGGGCTGGGTTTTTTTTATGCGGTAAACCGCACGATCAGAACATCGTCCAGCGAGTGGTGCCCTTCAGGTCGTTGTGGGAGCAGCCCGCGACGAAGGTACCCCATTGAGCCGGGGAGGTCGAGTCGTTGAAGTACGTCCAGCCGCCGCCGTCTATGCTGGCCACGGGATCGAATATGCCCGCAGCGGTCGCCGAGGAGGCGGCAGTGGTCACCTTGGAGTCCGCGTGACCGGTGGCAGGGAGCTTCGCGACGGGGATGTCGGTGATGTATTTCGCGTTGGAGACCAGGACGGCCAGGGTGTCCTTCGGGAACAGGCCTTCGTTGTCGCCGTAGTAGACCTGCAGCGCGCTGCGCACTGAGGACAGGGCGCCCTTCGTCGCGCCTTCCTTGGACTTATTGATCAGGTCGGCGAACTTCGGGATGGCGATGGCCGCCAGGATACCTATGATGGCCACGACGATCATCAGCTCGATGAGCGTGAAACCCTTCTTGTTCATTTTCATTATGTGTTTTCTCCTTTCTGTCTGTTTTTTGATAACACTTACCCCTGGGATAATAGATTAATAAATACCCTGGGACATGCTATCAAGGTATAATCTATTAAATACACGCCGGGTTGTCAACAGCAAAACCGGGCCGGCGCCTGCGGCACAGTGGCGCTCACGCTGTAAAAAACCCGGCCCCTCTTTCGAGGGGCCGGGCTTTATCCAATACTGCCGACCGCGATCAGAACATCGTCCAGCGAGTGGTGCCCTTCAGGTCGTTGTGGGAGCAGCCCGCGACGAAGGTACCCCATTGAGCCGGGGAGGTCGAGTCGTTGAAGTACGTCCAGCCGCCGCCGTCTATGCTGGCCACGGGATCGAATATGCCCGCAGCGGTCGCCGAGGAGGCGGCAGTGGTCACCTTGGAGTCCGCGTGACCGGTGGCAGGGAGCTTCGCGACGGGGATGTCGGTGATGTATTTCGCGTTGGAGACCAGGACGGCCAGGGTGTCCTTCGGGAACAGGCCTTCGTTGTCGCCGTAGTAGACCTGCAGCGCGCTGCGCACTGAGGACAGGGCGCCCTTCGTCGCGCCTTCCTTGGACTTATTGATCAGGTCGGCGAACTTCGGGATGGCGATGGCCGCCAGGATACCTATGATGGCCACGACGATCATCAGCTCGATGAGCGTGAAGCCTTTCTTGTTCGTTTTCATTGCGTTTTCTCCTTTCTGTCTGCTTTCTTGATAACCCTTACCCCGGGATAATATATAAATAAATGCCCTGGGACGAGCTATCAAAGGATATTCTAGATGATAATTCAAGGCTCCGTCAAGACACAGAAGTTACATGTAACTAAAGTCAAACAGCGGCGGGTTGTCCGGTAAGCGGAAAAAACCGGAACAGCTCCCCCTTTCAATCCTCCGGGCGCAATAAAAAGGCCGGACACAACTGTCCGGCCTTCAAATATATGCGCGGGTCGACTACACCGCTGTACATTTTGCTACGGAGACAAAAGCGCATTCCGTATAAGGAATGGCTTTACCGAGGATTCAAAAAAGGAATGCGCGAGAAGGGAGTTGAACCCTTAAGGCCTTTCGGCCACACGGTCCTGAGCCGTGCGCGTCTGCCAGTTCCGCCACCCGCGCCTAGTCGCAACGCTATACCGATAGAACAGGAATACTAATTATGTTACAATTCTAGAATATTTAAAGGTATTAGACAAGGCATTGCCCGCGCAGCACCGGGGGCCGCGCCTGCCGGAAGGCCGGACCACCGTCAGAAAGGCGCATGAAAAAAACCGAAACCGGACGCGAATCCGTGGCCACCAACAGGCGGGCCCGTCACGACTACGAGATCCTGGAGACCTTCGAAGCCGGCCTCGTGCTCGAAGGGCCGGAGGTCAAATCGCTGCGGCTGAAGCAGGCGCAGATCGCGCAGAGCTTCGCCCGCGTGGAACCGGACGGGCTTTACCTGCACGGCATGCACATACAGCCCTACGCCTTCAACACCATAAAAAAGCTCGACCCCCTCCGCACCCGCAAGCTGCTCCTGAACCGCCCGGAAATAAAAAGGCTCGCCAAGGCTGCCGCCATAAAAGGGCACGCCATAGTCCCCCTTGAAATTTATTTCAAGAACGGCTGGGCCAAAGCGCTGCTGGCGCTGGCCCGCGGCAAGCACGCCCGCGACAAGCACGAAGACATCAAGAAAAGAGAGCAGGACAGGGAACTCCGAAGGGATTTCAAAGACAAATTCAAAGGCTAACCAAGACGGCCTAGAACCGCAGGCCCGCGCCGCCCACCACGAGGGTCCGGCCGTGGGTCCGGGTCACACCGCAGGAAACATACCCCAGGTTGAACTTGGCCCTGAGGCCGAAAGAATAGCGCTGCTGCAGCGTGTAGACCCGCTTGTTGCGGAGGGACGGGTCCACCGTGCCGTTCTGCACCGTCAGCTTGGTGTTATCGAAGCCGTAGCTGAAGAACGGGGCCACTACCGGGATATTGATCGAATACAGGAGGCTGGAGGAGAACTGCGAGACGTAGAAATATTTATGCGTCGCCATGTTCCCCATCACCAGCAGCAGCAGCTGGCCGTGATACGGCTCGTCCTTGGGTTTGGTCAGGCCGTATTTCAGCCCCCCGCCCGCCATGGCGATGCCGTCATAGGAACCCGCCCGGATAAAGCCGTCTATGCGGAAAGGCATGCCGATCTGCGCCTGCACCCAGCCGAGGCTGAAAGGGTGGTTCTTGCGCAGGATGCCGTCCTTGTCTTCCGGCTCCAGCTGCGTCACGCCCCTGACGCCGATATCGAAACCCCCGAAACCGAGCACCCGTGCCGTCTGCAGTGTTCCGCTGCCCAGGAGGCCGCCCAGATCCCGCGTGAACGGCGCGAGGTCCGCCGCCGTGGCCAGGGGAAAATTGGAATAGGTGGCGGCTGACGCCGTCCCGCAGAGAAAGGCCGCGAAGATGAAAAACAGGATGATCCGTTTCATTTTTTATTTATCCCCGTGAGCAGCCGGCGCCGGCTTACTTCGAATCCGAGGAGCCGCCCAGGACTTCCTTTACCGAGGTGTGGCCCAGAAGGACTTTTTCAAGACCGTCCATCGAGATGGTCCGCATGCCGTCCTTCATGGCCAGTTCCTTGATCGGTATCGCCGACGGGTCTATCAGCAGCTGGGAGCGGATAGCGTCAGTGATCACCAGCAGCTCGTGCATGCCTACGCGGCCTTTATAGCCGGTATCTTTGCAGACCTCGCAGCCCTTGGCCCGGAAGATCTTCGTACCCTTGGCCACCTTGATGTTATTGGCCTCGAAGACAGCCATCTCTTCGGGCGACACCTCCGATTCCGTCTTGCAATCCTTACAGAGCCTGCGCGCAAGGCGCTGGGCCAGCACGGCTTTCATGGTATTGGCGACCACGAAGCGCGGGATGCCCATCTGGGTGAGGCGCTCCAGCGCCGAGGCGGCGTCGTTGGTGTGGATAGTGGAGAAGACCAGGTGGCCGGTCATCGCGGCTTCCAGGGCTATGCCGGCGGTTTCCTCGTCGCGGATCTCGCCGACCATTATGACGTCGGGGTCGAGACGCATGAAAGAGCGCAGCGCGGAAGCGAAGTCGAATTTCTTGTCCCCGCCGAGCTTCACGTCGGGGTTGACCGGCACCTGTATAATGCCGTCGATATTGTATTCCACCGGGTTCTCGGCGGTGATGATCTTGATGTCCGGGCGGTTCACGTGGTTCAGACAGGCGTAAAGCGTGGTGGATTTGCCCGAGCCGGTGGGGCCGCAGACCAGCAGCAGGCCGAAGTTCTTCTTGCCGCCTATGCCCTGGAACAGCTTCAGCAGCTGCGCTTCGGTGTCCGGCATGAAACCCATGACCTTGATATCGACGCGCACCGAGGCGCGGTCCAGGATACGCATCACGCACGATTCCCCGAACACGGTGGGGACCATCTCGACGCGGAACTCTATCGGCTTGCCCTTGGCTATGATCTGTATGCGTCCGCTCTGCGGGATGCGGCGCTCGGTAATGTTCAGGTTCGCCATGATCTTGAGCTTGGCGGCGACGGCGTTGCGGAAAGCCCACGGGATGGTGAAGGAGGCGTAGCGCAGCATGCCGTCCACGCGGTAGCGGATCTGCACTTTGGAATTCTTGCCGTTCGGGTCCTCGAAAGGCTCTACGTGTATGTCCGAGGCTTTTATGCTGAGGGCGCTCAGGATGATGGCGTTGACCAGCTTTTCTACCTCGGGGGCGTTGGCGTCAACGTCGCCGATGTCCTTCTTCTCTTCGGCGGCCATCTGTATGCCGCCCTCTTCTTCGCCTTCTTTGGGCCCCGCCTTGGTGACCGATTCCACGAGCTGGTTGACCTGCGCGGCGTCGGCTTTGCCGTAGACGGTATCGAGGACCTTGTTTATCAGGTGCGGCAGGGAAAGGTAGATCTGGACTTCAAGGCCGGTCCGCAGGCTGATATCCTCCACTACGAGGAAATCACGGGGGTCGGCCATGGCCAGGAAAAGGGTGTTGTCCTTGACGGCGAAAGGCACGCAGACCTGGCGCTTGGCGATGGCCTCCTGGACTATCATCACGGTTTCTTTGACGACCTCGACCTTGGCGAGGTCCACCGCCTTGAAACCCCATTCGTCGGCCAGGGCTTTCAAAAGCTGCATCTCCCCGATAAGCTTCTGCTCTATGAGCACCTGCTGTATCGGCTTGGCCTCGGTCTTGGCGAGCTCTTCGGCGGCCTTGTACTTATCCTCAGCGACGAGCGCGCTCTCGATCAAGAGCTCTTTGATGTTCCTTTTTCTCTGCATTCCCTTTGGTGCGGCCATAATCAACTTATTATTATAAATCTATTTGAAGACGCTTTTCAAACAAAATCATCGGAATTCCAGAAATTCCCCCTCTTCCAGCAGGCCGGCCAGGCGGCCGGGGGCGAGTTCCAGCACGCTACGCGCGCCGGGAACCCAGGGAGAGAAACGCCAGGGCTTCAGGGCGGGGCAGATCTTAAGCGCTTTAAGGCCCGCGTCCAGGAAAACCGCGTCGATAGGGAAGCGCATGAAGCAGGTATGGATCTGGGCGCAGGGCTCGAGCCACAGCCCTTCTTCAGGCGGCAGGGAGGCGCGGGGTATAAGCCCGAATAGCCGGGTCTGGAAACTGTCGGCCCGGAGGACTTTGGAAGCTATCTCACGGTTTTTAGTTTTATTGAAAGCGATCATAAAAGTCCTGTTAGTCAGGGGACGGTCCCCGGGCATTAATGCTTACTGACTCTTTTAGTTTGGGGACAGTCCCCTTCTACCGCTGACCTATGGGCGTGCCGT
>CAZJUL010000188.1:5024-5823 GCA_964549095.1 uncultured Elusimicrobiaceae bacterium | reverse complement strand
TAAAGACCGGGGGCCGGTTCACAGCTCCAGTTCCAGCACTTCGCCTTTTTTCGCCTCCGACCCGCGCCGCTCTCCGGCGGCCCCGCGGGTCAGGGAGGCGCGCCGCCCGTCGTCCTCTACGGCCACCGCGAACTCCGCGCAGCTGAAAGTCCAGTCCAGCCCCTCGTAGCCCGTGTTCCCGCCGTAGCCGGAGGAGCCCTCCCGCCAGGCGGCCCGCACGGCCATGCCGGAGACCTGCAGTTCGTCGCCAGCCCAGGCCCTTACCACCGTCCCGCCGCCCTTCCGGTAGGCGGCCAGCGCTTCTTCCAGTTCATCCGGCAGGGGCCCATAGGGCAATACTGCCTTTTTCACCGCCAGGCCGGCGGCCAGCCCGGCGAAGCCGCTCCAGTTCTTCCTGTCCAGCGTGGAGATGAAAACCCCGTCCGCGGACCGGAAGCCGTAATGCAGCGCGGCGTTCGCCAGTTTCCCGCCGTCCATCCCCGGGTTTACCAGGAAAAGCGCCCCGGCGCCGCGCTTGATGATAGCGGAATGCGTGTCAGCGTCGGAAAACAGCGCCGCCAGGTTCTTCCGGGGCAGGATTTCCGTTCCGAAAAAGGCGGCAAGCAGCGCCGGGACCGCCGCCGCGTACAGCCTGAGGTTCCTGAACCCGGCCAGCGGGGCGTGCAGCAGCGCGAAGACGAAAACGAAATAAGCCGACATCGTAAGGGTCGAGGGCGGGCCCAGCCGGACCGCCGACCAGGGAAAGGAGGCGAAAAAACCTACCAGGCTTATGAACCAGCCGACGGCGGCGGCGCTGACG
>CAZJUL010000188.1:2780-5014 GCA_964549095.1 uncultured Elusimicrobiaceae bacterium | reverse complement strand
GCCTTTACCGGCCCGAAAAGCGGCGCGCAATAAGAAGCCGGTACACAGAGGAAGCCGAGCCCCATCAGCGCTCCCGAAGCCGGCACCAGCGCAACATTGGAAAGCAGCGAGACCAGCGACACCTTGTGGAAATAGAGCGCCATCAGCGGGTAGAGGCCCACCTGGGCGAAAAAGCTTACCAGCAGCACGGTCAGCGCCCTGTTCCAGAAGCCGGCTATCCTGCAGATAGGCCCCCAGAGCGCCATGCCGACCACGATGCCGTAAGCCGCCATGAAGGACATCTGGAAGCCGGCGTCGAACAGCGCCTCCGGCTCAGCCAGCAGTATGGCCAGGCAGGCGATGACCAGCCCCTGGAATACGCCGGGATAGCGGCCCGCCAGGAAACCGATGAAGGCCGCGGCCGCCATTACATAGCCGCGCACCAGCGGCGGGTCGAAGCCGGCCGCCGCGACATAAAAGCCCGCGGCGGACAGCGCCAGGACGCCGGCGTATTTCCTGCCGAGCCCCGCCTTCGCGCAAAGGAAATACACGAGGAAGGCCACGAAGCCGACATTCGAGCCGGACGCCACCAGGATATGCATTGCCCCGGAATCCTGGAAAGCACGCTTGAGGCCCTCGGAAACGCTTTTCTTTTCCCCCAGCACTATGCCGCTCAGGACGGAGGCCTGGTCGGCCGGGAAGTTCCCGGCGAAGACTGCCAGCGTCTTAACGCGGAGGGCGCGCGCGGCCCTGAAAAAGAACGGCGCCCGGCCGATCACCTCGGCCTTTTCCCCCCTGGCCTCGGCTTTTATGCCGCGGCCGGCCAGGTAGCCGCGCCAGTCCAGGCTGCCCGGCGCAGCGTAATTGAACGGCTCGCCCAGGCGGGCGGTAAAGCGTACCGAATCCCCGTAGGACGCGCCGCCGGCGTCGCGTACATAAGCCATCAGCGCCAGGCCGGACGGGACGCCGTTTATCCTGTCGGCCCGGAATTCAAAGCGCCAGCTCCCGTGCCGGTGCACGGGATATTCCTGCACCCTGCCTTCCACGGAAACCTCACGGGACAGCAGCGGAGCGGGCAGGGCCGCGGGCGCAGGCGCCGCCGCCCGGAAGCCCAGGATGGCGGCCGCATAGCACAGCAGCAGGATGAACAGCGGCCTTTTGTAATAGGAAAAAAGCATATGCCGGAGGGTTCAGGGGTATGAGGGTGTTATGGTAAAGAATGAAGGACTGCCGTTCCGGAGAGAACGGACGCGCTGCTTTCCCCCGCCGGCCGGGACGGCCTTCCGTTCCCCCCGGCTCTTCTCCCCTTGGCCCCTGAACCCTGAAACCCTTCCCCCTAGATCTTGGTCCTGCCCTTCAGCGCGTAGCCGAGCGTGACTTCGTCCATGTAATTGATGTCGCCGCCCAGCGGCACGCCGCAGGCCAGGCGGGTTATGCTGGGCACGGAATCCTTGAGTATCCTGGTGAGGTAGATGGCGGTGGTCTCCCCCTCGGTGTCGGGGTTGGTGGCGATTATAAGCTCGCTGACGGCGCCGCCGGACGCGCGCACCCGCTGCAGCAGTTCCTTCAGCTTCAGCCCTTCGGAGGTCACGCCGTCCATCGGGGAAATGGCGCCGTGCAGGACGTGGTAGACGCCGTTGAAGGTCTTGGTCTTTTCTATGGCCGCCACGTCCTGGGGCTGGGACACAACGCAGATGACAGAGCGGTCGCGGGCGCGGTCGGCGCAGACGGGGCAGAGCTCCTCCTCCGCGAAATTGGAGCATTCGGCGCAGTAGCGCACGGAATCCCTGGCCGCCGTCAGCGCGCCGGCCAGTTCTTCTATCTGGGCGCCTGGCGCTTTTATAACGTAAAGCGCGAAGCGCTCCGCCTGTTTCGGCCCCACTCCGGGGAACTTCCTGAACAGGGCGATGAGCTTGTCGAATGATTTCATTTCAGCTTCTGTATCCTGGTTATCCGGCCGTGAAAGACCTTTGAAAGTTTTTTAAGCTCGGGCTCTTCCTGCGGCGCCGCGGAATCCACGTCCTCCCACCTCATGGTCGGGGCGGGGGCCGCCTTGGCCTGCGCCGCGCCGGGTGCGGGGGCCTGTATAGGGCGGCATTCCGGGGGCATATCGTCGTCAACCACGACGGCTTCCTCTTCCTCGGCCGCGTTTTCCAGCGTGTCGCCGGCCCCGGACTGCGCGGGCGCGGCGTATTCCACCGTGAAAGCGATCTTGCGGCCGGAGACGCGCTCCATAGCCTCTTCCAGCTCCTGCC
>CAZJUL010000188.1:0-2770 GCA_964549095.1 uncultured Elusimicrobiaceae bacterium | reverse complement strand
GCTTTTTCCATTATCCCCGCCTCGAATTTGTTGCCGGAAGAAAGCTTCCAGCTGTGGTCCTGCTCGAAGGCCACCTTCACGGAAAGCAGGATATTGTAAAGGAGCGGCTTTTTAGCGGAGATCGCGGCAAGGAGCTTTTTCCAGAGCGCCGAAGAGGGCAGCGCCTGGGCCGGGTCCGGCGTCGGAGCTTCCGCCTCCGCGGGAGCGCGGGCGGGGGCGGGCCCTAATATTTCATTTTTTTTTTGGACCGGCGGGTACGCCGGCGCAGGGGCAGGGGCCGGCGCGCCGGACGCGAGGCGCCCTTCCAGGGCCTCAAGCCGCCTGACCAGTCCGTCCAGGTCGTGCGGCGCTTCGGCCAGCGTGAAAAGGGCCATTTCGGCGGCCAGGGCCGGGGAGTCGGAGAACTTAACTTCGTCTATGACGGCGTTCAGTTTCCTGGAGAGCCTGGCCAGCGCGGCCGGCGGCGCGTCCTTGTCCAGCGCCGCGGCCAGTGGAGTCGCTGTCTTCGAGAACTTCTGCAGGTAAAGGAAAGTTTCGGCGGCGGCGTTCTGCAAATCCCTTAAGACTGTCAGCGGGTCATAGCCTTCAGCCGCGATCTTCTCGAACCCGGCGTACAGCGCGGCCGGGTCCCTTTTCACCAGCGCGGCGGCCAGGGCGGTTATCAGGTCGGCGCTGGCGTGCCCGAGCAGCTCGTTGAGGATCTCCACCTGCACCGAACCTTTGCCGAAGGAGGCGGCGCGGTCCAGCAGCGTCAGCGCGTCGCGCACGGCGCCGCCGGCGGCCCTGGCTATCAGGGCCAGCGCCTCGTCGGAGGCCTTCAGCTTCTCCTTCGCGGCGATCTCCTTCAGGCGCCCGGCTATCAGCTCTTCGGAAATTGGCCTGAAGCGGAAGCACTGGGAGCGGGAAAGGATGGTCAGCGGCACCTTGCCCTGCTCGGTGGTGGCCATTATGAAAACCACGTGGGCGGGCGGCTCTTCTATGGT
The DNA here is from genome assembly GCA_964549095.1 of uncultured Elusimicrobiaceae bacterium. Lineage (GTDB taxonomy): Bacteria > Elusimicrobiota > Elusimicrobia > Elusimicrobiales > UBA9959 > JAHJSU01. Next base: position 1,787 of record CAZJUL010000188.1, on the reverse strand, counting down.
CTTCAGCAGCGCGTTGAAGGCCGACTTGGACAGCATGTGCACTTCGTCCAGGATATAGATCTTGAACTTATCCCTGGACGGGGCCAGGCCAGCCTGGTCTATGATGACCTTCCTGACGTCGTCCACGCCGGTGTTGGAGGCCGCGTCGATCTCCATCACGTCCAGCGACCTGGACTCGGCTATTTCAAGGCAGGACGGGCACTTGTCGCAGGGTACCCCGTCCTTGGGCTTCTGGCAGTTGAGCGTCTTGGCCAGGATGCGGGCGATGGTGGTCTTGCCGCAGCCGCGGGGCCCGTAAAAGATATAGGAATGCGAGAGCCGCTCCAGCTTGACCGAGTTGGCCAGGGTGGTCTTTATGGTATCCTGCCCCAGCACCTCCGCGGTATTTGGCGGCTAGGTTTTCGTAGGACATAAGGCTTGAGGTCTCAGGCATCGGGGACACTCCTTGCGGCAAGGAAGGTCCCCGGCTTCTAAAGGCCGACTTGCTTTGATCAGCTAGAAGTTAAAATTCAGGCCGCCGCTGACGGACAGGAAATTGTCGCCGTCGAAGGACTGCCAGGATACCACGCCCGTCACCATTTTCAGGTCGATGCTGGCCCCGAGCTGCAGAGCGGATTTGCTGTCCGCGCCCTTGTACTTGACGGTGGTGTAGCCGGCGAACGGCGTCAGCATGGGCACGGTGCCCGGCAGGGTGGCCCGCACGTTCACGCTGGACTTGGGCTTCCCGCCGGTCACGAAGATCAGCCCGGCCGGCTGGTTCAGCATGGGGTCGAAATCTTCTTCATTGTAGGAATAGCCGGTATAGGTGGCCCCGACCTGCGCGATGAAGACTTTTGCCCCCGCGAACAGGGAATATTCGGTCTGGCCGGTCTCGAGGCTGACGCCGGTGGTTTCGTAATTATACATGTGCCGCTTCAAGCCCGCGCCCACGTCCACGCGCGTCACGCCGCTCCCGCCGCCGCCGTAGGCTACGCGGGAACTGGGGCCGGCCAGGCGGCCCTTCCCGCCGCTGCCGGGCGTAAGCGAGAAGGTTATGTCGGCGCCCGCATATTTATACTCGTAGCCGGACAGCTTCGGGCTGAAGCCGGCTTCCGCCGCGGCGGTATAAAGGCCCCTTTCCACGCCTCCGCGGAGCCTGTAGACTTTATAGGTCTCGTCAAGCGCGTCGGAAGTGTAGGCGGAAAGCCCGGGCTTAAGAAAGAAAACGTCATTGCCGATGGTCAGGTTGAGGTCGGTGCCGGTGTAGCCGTCCGGGCCGCTGGTCATGCCCACGCTGCCGTCGAAATAAGCGCCGGCGGACGCGGCCGCAAAAACCGAGATCAACAAGGAACACAGGATCTTCTTCATTTTTCCCCTCCGTGGCTTCCGGCGTTATTCCGCCGTCTTCACTTTACCATTATACGATTTTTCCCCGCGGGCTATAAATAAAAAACCCCGCGGAGTTTTCTCCGCGGGGTTTTTATAACCGCTATGACCGGCTTACCGGCAGGCCTTGTTGACCAGGGGCGCGTACGGGATCATATTCCCGTTGCGGAAGTGGTTCCAGGAATGGCTGTAATTCACTTCGGCGGTCACCCCCACGGGCAGCAGGTTGGAGCTGGAAACGGCCACTTTGCCGCCCAGCGTATCGGCCGAGGAGTTCAGGCCTTTCCTGAGGCCGGCGTAGGAGACGACCCAGCCGCCTCCCTTCTTCTGGCAGGCTATCTTCACTTCCATGTCGTATTCCTCGCGCTTGATGGACGCGTCCTGGTAATACACCGTGCCGCCGGCGGTAGTCGCGATGTTGG
>CAZJUL010000187.1:0-5847 GCA_964549095.1 uncultured Elusimicrobiaceae bacterium | reverse complement strand
CCGGCGGCCGCGGGGTCCGGCGGCGCGCCCGCCGGAAAGCCCCCGGCGTAATAATAGCAGCCAGCCGCCAGCGGCAGCAGCACCAGCCCCGTTTCCATCAGCACCGCGAAAAGCCTGTACAGCGCGGCGGACGCGAAAGCCGCCGGGGACGAAAGGTGCTTCAGCGTGGCCGCCAGCACGTAATTCCCGGAAGCCCAGGTGGGGCCGTGCACGAACTTGAACCACAGCGCGTAGCCGGCGAGCGCCGCAAGCGGGAAGGCCCAGATATACAGGGTTTTTTTAAAAGTCAGTTTCCGTTCCCACGCCAGCGTGAGCGTGCAGGCCAGCGGCACGGCGACGCCCAGCTGCCGCGTAAGGCAGGCCGCCGCGGCGCAAAGCCCGCAGCCGGTCAGCCAGCCGGTTCCGCCGGTCTTCAGGTAGCGGATGAATAAATAAGAAGCCAGCGCCATCCAGAAAAGATAGGTGACATCCGTCATGAAGGAATTGGACAGCACCAGGAAAAGCGGGTTCAGGCAGAAGGCCAGGACGGCCAGCAGCCTGTCGGCGGGCTCTATCTCGAATTCCTCCAGCGTCCTGTACAGGACCAGGACCAGCGCGGCCGCAACGGCCATGTTGTAAGCCCGCAGCGCGGTGAAGCTGAAGCCGGAGAGCTTGGCGAAAAGCGCGCCGCCCAGGAGGTGCGGCAGCTGCGTGGAGGCGCCCCAGTCGCAGAGCACCAGCCGGCCCTGCGCCAGGAGGTTCTTTACCGTGAGCGCGTAGGCCCAGTCGTCGTTAAGCGGGAAATCGTAGAGCCAGGGGGCGAGCGAAAGGCAGAAGGCCAGGAAGCCCAGCGGCGCGGCGTATCTGTAAAGCCTGTTCACGATGAGGATATTTTAGCAAATCGATTTGTATCTTTCGGCTTTTTTATATTATCATATACATTCTGCGCTGCGCCCTTCTGGCGGGCGCGGTTGTTTCGTTTTGGCCCGTCGCTGGAGCCCACGGAGGCCCGATGAAAGTCAAATTTTGGGGAGTCAGGGGAAGCATCCCCGTTTCCGGCCGGGAGTACACAAAATACGGCGGCAGCACCACCTGCGTCGAGGTCCGCTCCAAAAAGGACGACCTGGTCATAATCGACGCAGGCACCGGCATCAGGCTGCTCGGAAAGGAACTGGCCAAGAACGGCCATAACCGGTTCAACATGCTGTTCACCCATTCCCACTGGGACCACGTAAGCGGCTTCCCGTTCTTCGCGCCGATCTATAAAAAGAAAACCCATATCAGGGTGATGGGCTGCTCGTTCACTTCCGACCCCGTCAGGGAGATCGTGGCCAAGACCATGCAGCCGCCCGGCTTCCCCGTGAAGTTCGAGGAGATAGCCGCCAGGTTCGAGTTCGCTTCGGTCTGCTCTTCCGGCTGCGACCACGGGGCGCTGGCGATGAAACCGATAGAGCTGAGCCACCCCAACCAGGGCCTGGGCTACAAATTTTCCGAGGGCGGCAAAACCTTCGTGCTCCTGACCGACAACGAGCTGGGCTTCAAGCACCCGGGCGGCAGGGGCTTCGGCGATTACGTGAAGTACTCGGAGGGCGCGGACCTGCTTGCGCACGACGCGAACTATACCGACGAGGAATATCCCAGGCGCAAGACCTGGGGCCATTCCACCTACCAGCAGGCGCTGGCGCTGGCGCTGAAGGCCGGGGTAAAGAGCCTGGGCCTGATCCACCACGACCAGGACAGGACCGACTCCGACGTCGAAAGGATCCTCGCCGACTGCCGGAAGATCATCAGGAAAGCCGGGTCGAAGCTGAACTGCTTCGCCGTCAGGGAAGGGCAGGAAGTAAAATTTTAACGAGGTAAACGTCATGAAATTCAACCTGTATTCCGCCTGGATGGATCCCCTGTTCTACCTCGCCGCCGGGTTGTTCGCGGCGGCGCTGTTCTTCCTGGTCTACTCGATAAGCAAATACCTGGAGATAGCGAATAGCTCCCATTTCGAGGAAGAGTCCGAAGAGGACGCCGACCTGCAGGACGAACTGCCGCTGGCCGGGGCCTCCGCTGCCGGGCCCGCTGTCGTAGAGCCGGCCTCCGCTGCCGCCGCCGCGCCCGAGGCCGCTTCGGCGCCGGTTCAAGCCATCGCTGAACCGGTCGTTGAGGCCGCCCCTGTCCGGGCCGAGCCCGCGCAGGAAGCGGCCCACGAAGTCTCCAAGGCCGAGGAATTCGTCAAAGGCCTTTACCAGAGCATGTCCAGCCTCGACGGCAGGATGAAGGGCATAGAGACCGCCCTCGCGAAGGCCAAGGTCAACAGGGAATTCACCGTCACCTTCCTTGAAGATATGCTCAACGATTTCGACGCCCTCAGCAAGGAAAAGATAAAAGCCCGGATAGACTACCTGCTGTCCGACCTGAAAAAATAAGCCGCGAGGCCTTAATCTGCAAAGGCGAAAAGTTATAAGGAAGACCTTTACCCCCTGCCTTTGCGCGGCCGCGGCTTTGTTTTTTTTCGGCGTCCTCCGCTCCCCCGCCCGCGCCGCCGGACTGTTCCCCTCCCGGCCTTTCTCCGACGAAGCCGCCGGCACAGTTTCCGCGGTTTTCCTAAAGACCCCCCCCGCCGCGCGCTACCAGGCGCTGGCCGGCGCCGGGTCCGCGCTGGGCTCGCCGGAAGCTTTTTTTTACAACCCCGCCGGCACGGCGTACCTGCCACCCGGCCGCTCCGCAATGCTCCTGGGCTACGAGAGCCTGCTTGAAAGCGCCGGCAGGACCAGCGCGGCCTACCTGAAAGGACTGGACGGCGGCGTGATCGGTTTCGGGTTCCTGTATAATTACGAGGCGGGGCTGGAAAGATACGACGCGCTGGGCGCGGCCCGCGGGAGCTTCCGGGCCTATGACGCGGCCCTCGCGGGTTCCTACGCCCGCCGCTTCGGCGCGATGGACCTGGGCCTCACGGTGAAATTTATACATTCCGCCCTCGACGATGCCTCCGCTGGTTCCGCCGCGCTGGACATCGGCGCTATTTTCAGGGGCGCCGGCCGCAACGCCACCGACTTCGCCCTTACCGCCAGGAACCTGGGCTTTCCGATGAGGTATGAGGACCGCGCTGACCCGTTGCCTTTCGAGCTGGCCGGCGCCATGCACTGGCGCTACGCGCCCGGGTTCGGCATCCTGGCCGAAGGCCGGCTGCCGGTGGATCATTCCCCGTACACCATACTTGCCGGAGAGTACCGCTTCGCCCTGAAAGAGCCTTCGGGCCTTTTCCTGAGGGCCGGCATCAACTTCAAGAATTACGACGAGCTGGGCCTGCCCGGCGCTTTCGCTTCCGGCTTCGGCCTGAAGTTAGGGGACTGGGGTTTCGATTACGCTTTCGTGCCTTACGGGGACCTCGGCGCCACGCACCGGCTCACGCTGGGCCGGGACCTGGGCGGCGCCGTTCACAAGCGCGCCGCGGCCGCGCCGGCGGCCGGCCCGGAAAGCGCTCCTTCTGCTTCCTACTCCGGGGAAAGATGGTCGGCCGGAGTCAGCATTTACAATTCCTCTCCGTCGGGCGATTTCGGGAAGGCCTACAAAGGTTCCCCGGGCGCCGGGGTCTACGCGGACTACAGGCTGGGCAGGCATTTCGCGGCCGGCCTTGAGGCGGGCAACAGCTTCGGTCACGAAAGCAAGGCCGGTTCCGGAGAGCTCGGGGTGTTCAACTTCGGGGCCCGCTTAAAATATCTGTCAGGTCTCGGGATAGCTTTCCGGAACACTACGGCCTACGGACTGCTTGGCCTGGGCGCCTACAACTGGTCGGCTGAGCCGGCTGCGCCGGCAAAAAGCTCGGGCACGGAATTCGGCTACAGTTTCGGCGCCGGCCTGGACGTGGAATTTACGCCCGGCTGGTCGGTCGGGGCCGGGCTGCGTTACCATTGTTTTTTGATAGAAAGCGCCGGGAAGGTCTACACTTACAGCAGTTTCGCCCCGATGCTTGAAGCGGCTTACTCTTTCTAGCTTTTACCGCCGGGCCCGCTCTCCTTCTGTTTTTTCAGGACGCCTATATCGACGGTAAGTATCCCGAGCGCCGCTTCCAGCGGTCCGGGCGGCTTGATCGGCGCTACCGGGGTTTCTTTCAGGGCTTCCAGTTTCCATTCGTTGAGGCGGGTCGGGTCCAGCGCGAACGCTTTTCCGGCGCAGGCCACCGCCGCTTCAATGTCCCCGGTCTTTTTGTACAGCTCGGCCAGCCGTTCCAGCCAGGCGGCGTTGAGCGGGTCTTTATCCAGTTCCTTCCACAGCGCGGCTATCTCGTCCAGCATCTCCCGCCTGTAAAAGCGCGCGGCCGCCCTGTAGCGCAGTTCCATCACCGCGGCGTAGCCCCCGGCCAAGGCCGCGCCCGCGGCCTGCAGCAGCAGGAAGGCATTGGGAGTAAGCTTGACGGCAAGGAAGATGTTGGCTAAAAAGGACAGGAGGTAGAGCGGTGTCCCGACAAGGAAAAGGTCCGGCTGCGAAACGGTGCCCAGGCCGTATTTCTCGCCCCGCCTTTTCAGGGTGGAAACTACCAGGTATGTCAGGGTCCCGGAATAAAATATGAAATAAAAATTCCCCATCAGGTACGCAGTTTGCCCCGTATAATCTTAAGCATTTCGGCGTGGATCCTGCCGTTTGAGGCCAGCGTCATCGCCCCATAGTCCCGGACCTCGGTCCAGGGCTTCCCGCTGAAGTCGGTCACCTTGCCGCCCGCCTCTTCCACTATCAGCCGGCCGGCCGAGACGTCCCAGGGCTTCAGGCCGAACTCCCAGTAGCCGTCCGTGCGGCCGGCGGCCAGCCACGACAGGTCCAGGGAGGCGACGCCCATCCTGCGCACGTCGTGGGAAATGTTCAGGAAAGCCTTGAAGAACGAACAGTAGAAATCAGACTTTTCCGCCCTGTCGTAGGGAAAGCCGGTGACCAGCAGCGAGTCCCGCAGCTTCGGCACGCCGGACACCTTCAGCCGCTTCGAGTTCAGGAACGCGCCCCGCCCGCGGCTGGCCAGGAAGAGTTCCTTCCTGAAAGGGTCGTAGACGCCGCCGGCCCGCATTTTTCCCCCGGCCATGAAGCCGATGGAGACGGCGGAGAGCGGGAAGCCGTGGGCGTAATTGGTGGTCCCGTCCAGCGGGTCTATTATCCAGAGGGGTTCGTCGCCGCGGTCCGCTTCAAGGCGGCCCAGGCCCTCCTCTTCGGCCAGGATGGCGTGGCCGGGGCAGGCGGCTTTGATAATGGAAATTACCGTCCGCTGGGTTTCCAGGTCGGCTTTGGTCAGCAGGTTCCCCCTGCCTTTCAGCTTGTAGGTGACGCGGCCGAAATAGCGCGACAGCACTTTTCCGCCTTCCAGCAGGGCTTTTTTGAGCGTTTTTAATTCATCCATATAAGTTTTCCTGTGCCAACCGCGCCGCCGCGTATTCGGCCGAGTGTTTCAGGGTAATGAAGGCCAGGCGGGCCGGCGCAAGCCGGGCGCGCGCCCGGGCCATAAAATTCTTCCTGAAAAAAGCGTTGTTCATCAGGCCGCCGGCCAGGGCCACCCTTAGAGGGGCGGTCCGCTTTTTTACAGCCGCGGCCAGCAGGTCCGCAAGCCGGTCCTGCGCTGCGCGGACCAGTTCCAGCGCCGCCGTGTCGCCCTCTTCCGCCCTGCGCACCGCTTCGGCGGCGAAGGCCGCCCGTGTGCGGCGGTCCAGCCCTTTCACCGCCCTGCGCTCTCCCTTCAGGAACCTGGAGCCCAGCCAGAGGCCCGAGCCGGGATCGCCCGAGGCCGGGCCGAGGCCGCCTATCTTCCGGAACCGGCCTCCGCGCCCCTTCAGGAAACCCACCGAGCCGGTGCCGGCTATCAGCAGGGCGCCGTCCCCGCCGCCTTGCGCGGCCAGG
>CAZJUL010000186.1:1804-5860 GCA_964549095.1 uncultured Elusimicrobiaceae bacterium | reverse complement strand
GAGATGGCCCGCATGGTGCTGCCGGTCTCGCAGTACACGCAGTTCCACTGGACCGTCAACGCCCGCAGCCTTATGAATTTCATCAGCCTCAGGATGGACCCCCACGCGCAGCTGGAGATCCAGGCCTACGCGGAAGCGATAGCCGAGATCTTCAAAGCGGAAATGCCCTGGACCTGGGACGCCTTCAGCGGGCAGAAGCAGAAGAAGGCGGAAGGAAAGAAGCGGTAAGGCGGTCGATCTTTATGAACCAACCAACCGGTTTACTGCGGGCGCTGACGGGGCTCTGCCTCTGCGTCCCGCTGCTGTGCCTCCCCGCCGCGGCGGCCCCGGGCGCCCCCATCGTTGTCGGCGACCAGGAAAACGAGATCAAGCGCGGCGACCTCGACGTCTTCGTCAAGGTCACCGGCCTGTCCACGGTGCAGGACACCTACGACATCTACGCCCCCTTCGACGGCCGCATCGAGGACGTGCTGACCGAGCTGTTCAGCCTGGTGTCGCCGGACACGATCCTGTCCCACATGGTCTCCACCGAAATGGCCGCGCTGCTGGACGCCTCCACCGAGGAATCCAAGAAGCAGACGGAAAAGCGCTGGCAGGACGTCTACGATTACTACACCATCAAGCCGGAATTCGAAGGCATACTGACCAACATCTACGTCAAGCCCAAGGACCGCGTCTACAAGGGCTCCAGGCTTTTCACGGTGGCCAGGAAAGTGGTGATCATCGGCAAGAACCTGGACCCGCTTTACGCCAAGCTGGCCGGCGGCATGACGGCCGAGCTGGTCTACACCAAGGACCCCGACGTCAAGCTGAAAGGCCTGCTGACCAATTTCATACGCATCAAGGACAGCCCATTCTACAACCGCCTGTGGCTGGAAGTGACGGACCTCAGGAGCGGCCTGCGCATCGGGGAGCAGTTCAACGGCTTCCTGAGCATAGGCAGGAGCGAGGACACGCTGATAGTTCCCAGGTCCGCGCTGTTCGAGAAGTTCGGCAGGAAATACCTGATAATGGAAGTGGAGACCGGGCTCTCCACCGACGATGAGATAGAGGTGCTCAAGCCTGGCCTCCATTACATCAAGCCCGCGCCCCCGAAGGCGCAGCCAGCGACACCGAAGGCGCAGCCCGCGGCCCCGAAAACGGAGAAACCGGATGGAAAAGCCAAAAAGACCGATTAACCTTTTTTCCAGCTTCGTTTTCCTGAAGCTGGACCCCTCCTTCAAGCGGCTCATCTCCAACGAGAAGATAGCCGCCAAGCAGGAGTTCGAGAACCTGGTGGGCGCCTGCCAGGAAAAGGTCTTCCTGCGCACCTACATGCTCACCGGCCTCCGCTACGACGCGGACATCCTTTTCTGGCGCGTCTCCGACGACCTGGAGCGCCTGCAGGACATCTGCGCCAGGACGTCCTCCATCGGCATGGGCAAGTACCTCCTGCCGTCCTACTCTTTCATCGGCGTGTACCACCCTGAGCAGGAGGCGGTGCAGAAAAAGGACCTGGATTTCGGCTTCCTGCCGAAGGACACTTTCGGCAGGCACAAGTTCATGCTGTTCCACCCGGTGGTCAAATCGCACCTGTGGTACGAGATCTCGGAGAACGAAAGGCAGGCGCTGCTGGCCGAGCGGAAGACCGTGATCTCCCGCTACCGCGAGATCCAGGAAAATTTCTTCCAGTCCTACGGCATGGACGAGATAGAGCAGATCGTGATCCGCGAAGCGCGGCACCTTGAGGACCTGATGTCGGCCACCAAGGAGCTGCGCGAGCTGCGCATAAAGAGCTACACGGCGATAGACAAGCCGGTTTTCCTGTGCATAGGCCGCGACCTGCGGGAGATCCTGGACGCGATCAGTTAAAGTATCAAGCATTGGGGACACACCTTGCCGCAAGGTATGTCCCCGGCATAACAATTACCGGGGGATTTTATGAAAGTACTGGGTCTCATAATGGCCGGAGGGAAGGGCGAACGCCTTTACCCGCTGACGAAGGAACGCTCCAAGCCCGCGGTGCCCTTCGGCGGCAAATACCGCATCATAGATTTCGTCCTGTCGAACTTCATCAACTCCGGCATCTTTTCCAACTACGTGCTGGTGCAGTACATGTCGCAGTCCCTCATAGAATACCTGCGCACCGGCTGGAGCCGGGGCGGCATCATCAAGGACCACTTCATCACCGTGGTCCCCCCGCAGATGCGCCTCGGGGAGATGTGGTACCGCGGCACCGCGGACGCCGTCAAGCAGAACCTGAACCTGATCACCGACTACAAGCCGGACCTGGTGGCCGTCTTCGGCGCCGACCACATCTACCGCATGGACATCCGGCAGATGATAGACGCCCACGTGATGAACAAGGCCGACGTCACCATCTCCGCGCTCACGGTGCCCATCAAGCAGGCGCCGCGCTTCGGCACCCTGGTGACCGACGCCAAGTACCGCGTGTCCGGCTTCGAGGAGAAGCCCAAGAACCCCAAGCCCATACCCGGCAACCCGAACTTCGCCTTCGCCTCGATGGGCAACTACATCTTCAGCTACGACGCCCTGGTCAAGATCCTGCACGAGGAATCCGGGGAGGCGGCCGCGCTGGACTTCGGCAAGACGATACTCCCCAACATCCACAAGCGCTACAGGGTGTTCGCCTATAATTTCGACGAACAGAAGCTGCCCGGCATGAAGGCCTACGAGGAAAAGAACTACTGGCGCGACGTGGGGACCCTCGACTCCTTCTGGCAGTCGCACATGGATTTCCTCGGCCCCAGGCCCAAGCTCGACCTGAACAACAAGCTCTGGCCCATACACGCCACCAGCCGCAATTCCGCGCCGGCCAGGATCGTGGAATCCAACCTGCAGGACTGCCTGGTCTCCGGCGGCTGCGTAGTCAACCAGGCCTCGCTGAAGCGCTGCATCCTGTCCTCCGAAGTAGTGGTGCACGAGAAATGCCAGCTGGAGGACTGCATCATAATGGACGACTGCGAGATCAAGGCCGGCACCCGCCTGAAAAAGGTCATCATCGACCGCTTCAACACGCTGGAAGCCAAAACCTCCATCGGCTTCAACCCGGACCAGGACGCCCAGCACTATTACATAGATCCCGACGGCATAGTGGTCATCCCGCGCGGCATCTCGAAGTGGCAGTAAGCGGGCCGGTCCCCCGACTCCGATGAAGAACAGGTTTTTCTGCGTCCACGGACATTTTTACCAGCCGCCCAGGGAAAACCCCTGGCTGGGCTACATCGAGGCCGAGCCCTCGGCCGCCCCCGAAAAGAACTGGAACCGGCGCATCCTGAACGAATGCTACGGCCCTAACTGCGCCGCCGGGCCCCGCTCCGGCGCCGCGGAAGCCCTGCTCAACAATTACTCCCTGATGAGCTTCAACTTCGGCCCCACCCTGCTGGACTGGCTGGAGAAGCACTCAATGCCGGTCTACATGGCCGTGCTCGAAGCGGACAGGCTGGGCGCCAAGGCCTTCGGCCGCGGCGGCGCGCTGGCGCAGGTCCACAACCATATCATCCTGCCGCTCGCGAACGCCAGGGACAAGAAAACCCAGATCCTTTGGGGCGCAGCCCATTTCGAGCGGAAATTCAAGCGCAGGGCCGAAGGTATGTGGCTGGCCGAAACCGCCGCCGACGACGAGACTCTGGAAGCCCTGTGCGACGCGGGCGTCGCCTTCACCGTGCTGAAGGCCTCGCAGGCGCGGGCCTGGCGGCCTATCGGCGCGGACAAATGGGAGCCGGCCTCCGAAGCCGCCTTCGACGCTTCGCGCCCTTACCGCTGGTTCTCGAAGGTCCGGCCCGGGAAATCCGTGGACCTATTTTTCTACGACCAGGCGCTGCGCTCGGGCCTGAAGACGGGGCTCGCGGACACAGAACTTTTTTACCTCGACATACTCTCGAAGTTCGGCCCGGACAGGGTTTCGCAGCTGGTCAGCGTGGCCTCCGACGGGGAGAATTACGGGCACCACGTGAAGGGCGGCGACGCCCTGCTGGCGGCCCTGTTCGCGAAGATCAGGAAAGAAAACAAGTTCGCGCTGACCAATTACGCGGCGCACCTGGCCGCGAACAAGCC
>CAZJUL010000186.1:0-1794 GCA_964549095.1 uncultured Elusimicrobiaceae bacterium | reverse complement strand
GTTATCGTTTCCCCCTCCTCCTGGAGCTGCCCGCACGGCGTCGGCCGCTGGAGCGCCGACTGCGGCTGCAGGCTGTCGGCGCAGGCGAAGAGCCAGGACTGGCGCCGGGCGCTGCGCCGGACGCTGGACGAAGCGGCCGCCCTGCTCGACGGGCTTTACGAGCGCGAAGCCGCGCATTTTTTCGAAGACCCGTGGCGCGCGCGGAACGAATATTTCGAGGCGCTGGGGAACCGCGAACACGCCACTGCGATCAAGCGCTTCCTCACACTTTCCTCCGCCAGGCACCTGGACCCGGCCGAGGCCAGGAAGGCCCTGAACCTGCTGGAGATGCAGCGGAACCGCCTGCTGATGTTCACCAGCTGCGGCTGGTTCTTCGACGACCTGACCAATATAGAGACCGTCCAGGTACTCAAATACGCCGCCCGGGCGGCCGGCATTGCGGCGCAGTACGGCGTGAACGCCGCCGCCCCGCTCTCGGAAGGCCTTAAAGAGGCGAAAGCCAATTACGGCGGCCTGGACGGCGCGCGGCTCCTCGAGCGAAAAGTTATGCCGCTGGCGGCGGATATGCCCGGGGCCGCGGCCGCCTTCGCAATGTCCGGCGCGGCCGGCGCAGTATTCCCTTTCCAGAGCCACAGCCGCTGGCGCTTCAGGGCCGCGGACCAGAAAGAAACAACGCTGGACGGCCTGCCCGCCGCTTTTATGCGCGTCACGGCCGAGACCGAAGACACGCTGGAGCAGTGCGACTACGCCGCTTTCGTCCAGAAAAAACCCGCCCTGAAATGCGCGCTGAAGATCTGGGAAGGGCCGCCCGCTCCCCGGTCCGCGCCCGGCTCTTTCGCCGACCTCGCCGCTCAGGGCTTCACCGCGTACGGGGCGGAAGCCCTTCCGCCGGACGCCGGGAGGACGGCGGAGCTGCTGCTGGGCCGCGACAGGTCGGACCCGCTGGACGCCGCCTGGCTGGACTGGCTGCATACCGCGAAGAATTTCGCCCCCAAGGACATCACCGGCGGCAAGGCCCTGGCGGCCCTGCTCGACCTGAGGAAGTACTCCGTATCGCCGGAAAAGATCCCGTTCCTCGACGAGGTCCTGGACGAGACCGCCGCCAAATTCGGGTCACTGCTCGAGTCCGGCTCGCCTGAACTGGCCGCGCTGCTTCCGTGGATAGACTACCTGGCGGCGGGCCCGCTGGCGCCCCGGCTCTGGCAGTTCAGGCTGGCGGCTTATAACCGCGCCCTCGAAGGCCGCGCCGGCGAGGACAAGGATTTTGAAAAAGCCTTCGGCGCCGCCTGCGTTAAATTGGGGCTGGCCCGGCCGGAGAAGATAAAGGCCCTGAAAAAATGACTATCCTCACTCATTTCAACTGCGCGGTCCCGCCTGCCGTCAGGCGGAAAAAGAACCTGTTCGGCCGGATAGCGTCCGCCGCCCTGAAAAGGTTCCGGGCGCCGGGGCTGGAAGTAAATATTATATTTGTGGACGAGCCGGAGATAAGGCGGATCAACCGGCGCTTCCTGAAGCGCGGCTATACTACCGACGTCATAGCTTTCAATTATCACCCTGAAAAGTCAATGACGCCGGTAAAAGGCGCGCGGCCGTTCGGCGACATCTACATCTGCGCACCCCGCGCAAAAAAACAGGCCGCGGAAATGGGCCACGGCCTGCTCACCGAACTGCTGATACTCGCGGCCCACGGCGCCCTGCACCTGGCCGGTATGGAAGACGACACCCCCGCAAAGCGAAAAGCGATGAACGCCGCCACGGCCCGCCTGTTAAAGAACCTGACCCGGGACAGGGGAT
>CAZJUL010000185.1:0-5892 GCA_964549095.1 uncultured Elusimicrobiaceae bacterium | reverse complement strand
ATGCTTTCCCATAACGAATGGTTCGCCGGGCTGCGCAACGAGCATTTCGCCTATGTCCATCCGAAGAGCGAGCGCTTCACGTTCTTTACCGGGCTCAACCTCTTCCTCAGCCCGGCCCTGGACAAGTACGACGCAAACGGCCTCAAGACCGGGACTTTTTCCGCCATGGACGGGTCGCTGAGCGCCGGCCTGGCCTTCGCTTTCAGCCCCGACTTCTGCGCCGGGCTGACCGCGAAAGGGGTGTACCAGCAGGCGGATAAGGAAACGGCCTACGCCTACGCGGCCGACCTGGGGTTCATCCGGAAATTCGAGAACCTGAAACTGGGGCTGGCCGTACTGAACCTCGGCACCCCGGTCAAGCTTTATAAAGACAGTTTCGCCCTCCCGCTGACTTTCAGGGGCGGCGCGGCCTACCGGGTGAACGAAAGGATCTGGTTCGCCGCGGACGCTTTCCAGACCGGGGCCGGCCTGGGCTTCGCGGGCGGGGCCGAGGGAGAGCTTGCGGTAACGCCGGCTGAGACGGCCTTCGTGCGGCTGGGCTATAAAGGCGGCGGCGCGGAAAGCGCGGGCTCGGGGATCACGGCGGGGGTGGGCCTGAAGAGCGGCGAACTGCGCTTCGATTACGCCTTCGCCCCGTACGGAGACCTGGGCGACAGCCACAGACTGACCATTTCATTCAAGTTCGGCGGGGAAAGGGAATTCCTGACCAGGGAGAAAAAGCTGCGCCAGGTTTACAGGAAAGCCGAGAACGCCGAAGCCGTTACGAAGGAGAAAAAGGGCCGGCCCGCCCCGGCCAAAAAGGCCGCTCCCGCCAAAGATAACGGGAAGAAAACCCCGCCCAAGCGCGAAAAAGAAATTTATTTTATGTGGTAAGGGTCAGTCCGGCCTTATTTTTCCGCCAGCAGTTCCCGCCATTTCGCGGCCGTTCCGGCTAATTCGAAATCGCCCGCCCTTTTAAGGCCCGCGCGCGAGTAATTCTCAAGCGCGGCCTTATCGTCTATTAGCGACACTACTGTTTCCGCCCAAATCTTCTCGGCCGGCTCGAGCGGGCTGGCGGCGCGGCGCCTGAGGCCGGACAGCGGGGGGAGGAGCACGCCGAAAGGCGCGCGCTCCGGCGCCGTCGCCTGCAGGTCGAAAGGCGTGTCCGGGGCCAGTATCTCCCGCGGCCCGGAGGCGCAGTCCGAAGAAACGGCCGGCACGCCTGAAGCCATAGCTTCCACCAGGGCGTTGGGGAAACCTTCCCAGAGGGAGGGAAAAAGGAAGAGGCGGGCCTTGGACAGGAACTTGTACGGGTTCGGGGCGAAGCCGGGCAGGTAAACGTCGAAATCTTCCGGGGGCGCGCCCGCGCCGGTAAAGGTTTTAAAGCCCAGCTCTTCGGAGAGCCCCGCCAGGTACGGGCGCAGTTCGCCCTCGCCGAACAGGAACAGCGCCGCGTCTTTGCGCGCCGCCTTTATCTTCCTGAAGAACCTCAGCAGGTGCCACTGCCCCTTGGCGGCGGTCAGCCTGCCGCTGGTCGCCAGCACCGGCCGTTTGAAAATTGCGGCGTAGGCGGCCGGCAGCGGTTCCGCCGCCTGGGCGGCTATGCCGGCTATATCGTAGCCGTTGTTTATGATCCGGATCTTTTCTTCCGGGACGGAAAAATTCTCCGCCAGGTCCTTGCGGACGCCTTTCGAATTAGCCACCACCGCGGCGGCGCGGGGGTAAAGTTTCTTTATCAGCGGCTTGAACGCGAGGGCGCGGAGGCCGGAGAATTCGCGGGAGGGCTGGGTGCGTTCGCAGATCACGGCCCGGTGCCCGGATCTGCCGGCGGCCAGGATGTTCACGAAATTGGCCCGCTCCATGAAGGACAGGACCGTGTCGTGCCGGGAGGCCAGCGCCGCCAGCCGGCGGGCGTAGAGCGGGATGGACGCGGTCTTCACTACGGAGGAGGTCTCCGAGTCGTGGTGCGAGAGCGGGAAGGGGGATTCGCCGCCCGTTTCCAGCGTCATATCGCGCTCGAGCAGGTAAAGGGAGTCGTGCGGGATATGGGGTGCCAGCGCGGCGAACTGCTTCTCCGCCCCGCCCCTGAACAAGGAATTTATCAGCAGTCTTACGGCCATTATATAAGGAAGCCGGCTATGGTCGCGGTCATGAAGCAGGCCAGCGAGCCGCCGAGGACCGCGTAAAGCCCGAGCTTGGCCAGGTCGTGGCGCCGCTCCGGGGCTATGCCGCCTATGCCGCCTATCTGGATGGCGATGGACAGGAAGTTGGAGAAGCCGCACAGCGCGTAAGAGGTGATGATCACCGTGCGTTCGCTGAGCACTCCCGGGTTCGCTTTAAGGTAGGAGGCCATGTTGAAGTAAGCCACGAACTCGTTCAGGACCGTTTTCTGCCCCATCCAGTTGGCTACCTGCTGCACCTCGCCGGAGGGGATGCCCATCACCCAGGCGAGCGGGTAGAAGATCCAACCGAAGATTTTTTCAAGGCTGAGGGAAGAATCAATATAGAAGCGCGGCATATCGATGAATCCGCCCAGCTGGCCCGTAAGGAAATTAGCCAGCGCGAGCAGGGCCATGAAGGCCACCAGGCAGCCGCCCACGTTAAGGGCCAGCTGCACGCCCACGGTGGCGCCGTTGGCGGCCGCGTCTATAACATTGGCGTCCGTGATCTCCAGCTGCATCTTTACCACGCCGCGGGTTTCCGGCACTTCCGTTTCAGGCACAAGTATCTTCGCCATTACCAGGGCCGCCGGCGCGGACATTATGGAAGCCGCCAGCAGGTGGCCGGCTATGCTGGGCATATAGCCCATCAGGATGCCGACATAGGCCGCCATCACGCCGCCCGCTATGGTGGCCATGCCG
The DNA here is from genome assembly GCA_964549095.1 of uncultured Elusimicrobiaceae bacterium. Lineage (GTDB taxonomy): Bacteria > Elusimicrobiota > Elusimicrobia > Elusimicrobiales > UBA9959 > JAHJSU01. The sequence continues at coordinate 3,052 of CAZJUL010000185.1, read as the reverse complement.
CCGGTCATCACGGCCATCAGTTCGGAATTGGTCATCTTGGAAACATAGGGGCGCACCACCAGCGGGGCCTCGGTCTGCCCCACGAAGATGTTGGCGCTGGCCGAAAGGGATTCCGCGCCGGAAGTGCCCATGAATTTAGCCATCACCTTGGCGAAGACCAGCACTATCTTCTGCATGATGCCGAGGTAATAAAGCACGCCCATAAGCGCCGAGAAAAAGATGATAGTAGGCAGCACCTGGAAAGCGAAAAGGAAACCGAGGGATTCGTTGTTTATCAGGCTGCCGAAAAGGAATTTCGCGCCTTCGTCGGAGAAGGAGAGCAGCTTGATGATGACGTCGTTCATCACCTGGAAGAATTTGCGGCCCAGCGGGACCTTCAGCACCAGTACCGCGAATATCAGCTGCAGCAGGGTGCCCATCGCCACGGTCTTGTAATTGATGGCTTTCCTGTTCTTGCTGAACGCCCAGGCGATGCCGAGGAAAGCGAACATCCCGAAAAAGCTTATTATGCGAAGTGACATTAAGTCTCCTTTAATAAGAACACAAGCTGTTCCCAAACAGGATAATTATACAAAATAGGCGGCCGGCCCCTCCGGGGGACGAGGGGACGTAGCTTCCTAACTTCCTAACTCGCTCCAGATCGGGAAAAGTTAGGAAGTTAGGAAACAGCGTCCCCTATCACTACGGGAGGACCGTGATGGAAGGCCGGGGGGTGCGGTAACGGTCCGGGACCTGCGGGAGGCCGCCGGGGCCTGTCCTTGGGAAAGAAGACAGGAAGTGCGCCAGGGCCACCCATTCCTTCAGCGCTATCCTTTCTCCCGGTCCGCCTGACAGGACCAGCGCTTCCTTAATATTCTTCAGGGGTGTGCCTTCCGAATTGAGCGGGACTATCGGGGGATTAAAAAAAAGTCTCATGTACAGGGCGGCGTGCTCGCTGGTCACTATGCGGTATAGTCTGCCTTCCTCCAGCGGTTTGTACGATCCGTCAGGTTCTTCGAGCGAAACTTCTTTCACCCTGGCGAAGGGCGGCGCGCTGAAGCTCCAGGAAAACCTTATGCCGGCAGTCATCAGCCTGGCGTCCGGGTTCCGGCGGGCGATAGTGGCGTCCGCTTCCAGCAGGCGGAGCAGGTCCGCCCCGTACAGATGGAAAGCTGCGACCGAATGGCCGGCCTTCCCGTCGACGCCGGCGCCGATGGGCATTACGCGGAAAATGTCCGGGGTTTTTATTTCGCCTTCAAAAAGGCTGCTCTTGATAAGCCCCAGCGGGATGACCGCGGCGGCCGCATATTTATAGGCGGGCCCTTCCGCCGCCTTGAGTCCGGCCCTGAAAGCGTCGGCTGCCAGGTCTCCCATTGCCAGCGGCTCCGTGGAATTCTCCACTTGCGCCGGCGGGGTAAAGCCGAACGACCAGGCGACGGGGCTGTCGTATTTCAGCCCGTACTTCGCCAGGTAGAGTTCGTCTATTTTGGCTTTCCAGCGGTCCACCATTCCCAGGATCTCCTCGTCTACGGGGCCTGCGCCTGCGTGGCGGAGTTCGTAGCGCGCGGCGCGGAACCCGCCGGCCGGGTCCTTTTCCAATTCCAGTATCCCGAGGTTCCTTCCCCAATAGCCGGACGAGACAATGAGGGTTTTCCCGGCGGTAAGCGGGGTTTTCAGCAGGGAATGCGTGTGGCCGCTTATTATCACGTCTATGCCGGGGACCGCCTTCGCAAGTTCCTCATCCTCCGAGTTGTCGCGCCCGTGGCGGTCGGAAGCGGTCCCCGAGTGGGAAAGCGCTATCACCAGGCCGCATTTCTCTTTTTCCCGCAGTGCTTTCACGGTCTCGGAGGCCGCCGCGACGGGGTCAGTGAAGGAAATGCCGGGGGTCTGGACATAGCCGGACGCCTGCCGGCCCATCAGGCCGAATATACCTATTCTCAGGCCGTTCCGTTCGAAGACCGCGTATTTTTTCACGGGCCAGGCGGCGAAGGCTTTGGCGAGAGCCGTAAGCCCGGGTTTTTCCGGGTCCAGCAGGGTGTTCGAGAGGAGGATGGCCGGGCGCCGCGGGTTATTGGCGGCCGCGAGTTCCAGGGCGACGTTGCCGGGGCCGGCCTCGAAGTCGTGGTTGCCGAAGGTGACGGCGTCGTAGCCCATAGCGCCCATCGCGTTCAGCTCGGGGGCTTCCTGCGCCAGGATGGAGTCGAAAAGCGTGCCGCTGCAGAAGTCGCCGGCGTCCAGCAGCAGTGTGCCGCCGGGATTCTTTGCCCTTTCTTTTATGGCGAGGGCGGAAAGGCGCGCGAACCCGCCCGACGGACTTTTACCGGGGCGGCCGTCCGGCTCCAGGCGGGCGTGCAGGTCGTGGGTGAAGAGGAGCGTTATGCCCCGCGGCTCGGCCGCGAAGGCGGGAGCGTACAACCACAGTGAACATGCCGCAAAGAATGCCGTCAGAAAATATTTCATTTTATTTTTCGTTCTTAAAGTCTCAAGCATTGGGGACACACCTTGCCGCAAGGTATGTCCCCGCCTCAGTATATTCCTCTGATCCGGCCGGTTACGGCTTCGCGTTTCAGGAAATACACCTTTTCTCCGGTGGCCGGGTCCTTCCAGGTGGCCGAATCCATCGATTCGTCGCGGTTGTCGCCCAGCACGAACAGCGCTCCTTCGGGGACGGTGAGCGGGCCCAGGTTGTCGCCGTCGAGTGTGTCGTCCGGGCGGGTGTGGCGGGCGTAGGTTTCAAGGAGCTTTTCGCCGTTGAGGAAAACTTCCTTGCTTTTTATTTCCACGGTGTCGCCGGCCACGGCTATCACCCGCTTGACGGATTCGTGCTCGCCGCCGGCGGGTGAGGCGAATATTATGATCTCCCCGCGCGCCGGGTCCCTGAACCGGAACACCAGCTTGTCCATCAGCAGGTGCTGGCCCCTGTACAGCGTGGGGAGCATTGACTCGCTGGCTATGTACATCGGCTCGTAGGCGAATTTCCGCACCAGCAGCAGGACGCTGATGGTTACTACGGTTATTACGATTACCCGGGAGAGCTTGGTGCCTTGCATAGAAGGGTGTAAGGTCTGTCCCC
>CAZJUL010000184.1:2816-5906 GCA_964549095.1 uncultured Elusimicrobiaceae bacterium | reverse complement strand
ATACCCGCCATGTACAGGTAGGAACCGGACAGCGCCATATCCTCCGCGCCCGTACCCTCGCCCGCGTGGCCGTACCGTCTTTCCCACTGGTTGCCGCCCAGCGGGCCGAACTTCGCTATCCAGGCCCTTTCGCCGAGATTGTCGATCTCCGCCTGGCCGGCCAGGTACAGGTCGCCGTCCGAGATCAGGGCTTTCTTTATCCTGTAAGTATCGCCCGTCGAGTTGTAATACCTGGCAAAAAGCACGCGGCCCTGCGGGTTCACCTTGACCACCGCGTAGCCTTTCCATTCTCCCAGCCCGTAGGCCATATAGGCGTTGCCCACCGCGTCCCGCGCCACCGCGCCGGGGGCGCCGTCCTGGGCGCTGTTGAAAGCCAAAGCCGAGTCCTGGGGCATGCCGTTCTGGGCGTAAGGAACATAGCTCGCTTCCCACAGGACCGCCGGCGCCTGCGGCGCCGAAGACATAGGTTCCGCGTTCAGGCACTGCGTATCCATCCAGACCTTGAAATAATAGGTCGGCTGGGTGACCGGGGTAGCCCCGTCCTCGAAAGATATAAAGGTAGGCAGGGAGCTTACCAGGTGGTCCTGGACGGTACCGAAATCCGCTATATTAGTGCTCCTGATTACCTGCGCGGACGCCGTGCTCCATTCCACGCCGGCGAAGGTGCTGTATTGTATGCGGTACTCGTAAGTCCCCGGCTGGCTGAACATCCAGGTCAGGTTGACGGAGGCCGTCTCATTGCCCGGCATCACCGCCAACTGCTGCGGCTGCACCGTGCCGCCGCCAGTGTCCGCGGGGATCTTCACTATGCCGAACTGGTAGCCCATCCCGGCGGCCACGTACATATCGCCGGTAGAGCTGACCTTGACGTCGTAAGCGATCTCATCGCCGTAGTTTATGATCCGCTCGCTGAGCAGGCCGCCGGTGCCGCCGTACTTGCCCACCCAGATATTCTGGCCCTGGTCCCAGGTGTCCAGCTTGCCGGCCACATAGATGTTGCCGATGCTGTCCAGGTCCAGGCCAAAGCCCTTGTCCCAGCCGCTGGCGGGGCCGTTCTTGGTCCGCGCGAACATCTGGTTCCCGTTCGGATCGTATTTCGCCACCCAGATGTCGTTGCCGGTGTCGGTAAAGAGGTAGCCGGCCACGAAGATATTGCCCTTAGAATCCACCTTGACCGCGTTGGCTTCGTCCGTGTCATAGGTACCGTGCAGCGAAGGCACATAGGTGCTGACCCAGACCTGCGAAAGGTCCGAGGCCCTGAATTTGCCCAGCCAGATGTCCCGGCCGTAGTTGGTACCGGTGGTCTGGTCGTAGACCTCCACACCGCCGGCCACCACCACGTAGCCGTCGGAGGAGATCGCAATGGCGTTGCCCACGTCGTTGTACTGGCCGCCGTCATAGCGCGTTTCCGCCGCCAGGGCGCCGGTCTCCAGGTTGAACTTGCCTATCCAGACGTCGTAACTGACCGAACCGGTCACGTAGGCGTAATTATTGTCGGTCTTAACGTCGAAGCCGTATTCGTAATAAGAGGCGCCGTAGGGCGCGTAATCGTAGGTCCTGGTCCAGAGGACGGCGCCGTTCGGGTCGTACTTCCGCACCCAGATGTCGTTGCCGGTGTCCTGGCTGTAGACCGTGCCGACGGCCACGATGTTGCCGTTGGGCGTTACCGTGACGCTCCTGCCGTAATCGGAAGAATCGGACCCGCCGCTGAAGACATTGGTCCACTGGACGGCGCCCGAGGGGCCGTATTTCCTGACGTGGATGGCGGTAGTGGCGGAGGCCGAAGACACGGGCATGCTGTTGATGGCGTAGATGTTGCCGTTGGCGTCGCGCGCCATCTTGCTCATCAGCTGGTAATCGTCGTTCTGGTTATTGTTCGCCTGCGTTATGTAGGTTTCGCCGGTGACGGTGGTGGCGGGCAGCGACATAGCGGACAGGGGCTGCGCGCTCGCGCCGGAAGCGGCGTTGGACGCGTACTCGTTATTATGCACCCAGACGGCGAAATAATAGGTCTGATTTAAGGGCGAGCCGGAGGAGTTGAAGCTGACGCCCAGCGGCACAAGGCGGGTCTCGGGGCCGGGATTAACCGTCCACTTCCTGAACCTGATCTGCGCGTTGGCGATGTTCCAGGTTTCCGTGGAGACGGCGCTGTACTGTATGTAGACCGTGGCGCCGGCGTTCAGTTCTTCCTGGTAATTCCAGCTCAGCCGCACGGTTCCGACGGCGGTACCGGAGACGGCCGAAAGGCTTGTCACGGCCTGGGGCACCGCGCCGGGGGACTGCACCGGCTTCGGGGCCGAGGTCATCGGGAAATACTGCGTTTCCGTAACGGCTACGCCCGTGGCTATATCCTCCACGGAATCTATGCCGACGTTCACGTTCATGCCCGCCGCGTAACTGGACGGCGTAAGGGTTATAAAGACCGCCGGGCTGGTGGCCGTGACAGCCCCTTCTACGATGTTAAGATTGGCGTAATCGGCGCTTACGGAGGCGTTGGCCACCTGCTGGTCGGTGCCGGCGTCATAGCTGCCGTTCGAGTTCGTGTCGGAATACAGCCCCACCGAAGTTATCTTGTCGAAGCTGCCGAGGGGGTTCACGTGCACCCGGATGCTGGTTATGCCGGTCTCGCCGGAATCGGTGTAGAGGTTAAGTTTAAGGGCGGCCGCCTCCTGGTCCACCGTGTAATTGGAAGGGGAGACATCCTGGTAAGACATATGTAGAGTGACGGGCGCGGTGCCGCCCAGCGGGCCGAAGCGCACGGTGCGCATATTCGCCAGGGACGGATCATCGCCCGTGGTCCCGTGATCGTCTCCGGTCACATAATTGTAGCCCGTGGCGTCGAGCGCAAGGCCGATAGGGAAATAACCGTTGGCGAACTGTTTGGTGGCGCTGGAAAGCAGGACCAGGCTGGAATTGTATTTGATCAGCGCCGCAAAATCTTCTCCGCCGGCCTGGTTCTTGCCCAGCGCATAGACATTGCCCGCGCTGTCGAGCGCGATATCCGTGCCGACATCGGACCCGGAGCCTATCGAGAAAACGGCGGTGGTCAGCTGCGTCAGGCCCGCGGAATACCTGACCGTCAGCATGGAA
>CAZJUL010000184.1:0-2806 GCA_964549095.1 uncultured Elusimicrobiaceae bacterium | reverse complement strand
GAGCGTTTTCCGAACCGCTGGTCGCGGAAAGATAAACTTCTTGCGTGTTAGCGTTCACCGCGAGTTTCTCGCTGGGATAATAGGAGAACACATGGCCGCCGGAATAGGAGGCGGAAGAAACGAACACGAAAGCCGGGTCGAATTTGGCGGTTACGAAATAGGTAACATTTTCGATAAGGCTGTCGCCCGTGATGTAAATATTACCGTTATCAACGGCGATATCGCGCCCTTCGTCATAACCCCCGGCGTCGAACAGGAACGGAGACCCCTGCTGGACAAGGTTGGGGCTGTATTTTACCACCTTGTAATCGTCGCTCCCGCCCTCGCCCATATTGGAACCGATCACATAAACATAATTGTCGGCGCTCAAAGCTACGCCCCTGGCGCTGGAATCCCCCGCCCAAACGACCGAAGCGGATGAAACCAGGTCCGGGCTGTATTTTACAGTCACGAAACCGGTGCCGCTGCCCTGGCCGACGACATACACGCCGTTTGCGTTAACGGCTACATCCGTAAAGACATCCACGCCGGCGTAAGCGGCCGAGGAGAGGACGTTACCGGACGCATCGTACCGGATCACTATGCCGCCGGTGGGAGAAGAGGCCCCCACTACATACACATTGGAGCCGTAGAGCGCGACTTCCATTCCGTAGTCAGTATTTCCGGCGTCGAAATCGGCGGACGAAGAGAAATCGCCTGTAAAGCCGGCGGCGGGAGCCTGTACCGGCGTGGCCGCGGAGTTGATCGGGTATATGCCCTGCTCGGCCATGGACGCCCCGACGGTGAAAGCCGTATCGCCGTCAATGCCCAGATTGATGTCCGAACCCGCCGCAGTGCCGGAAGGGATCAAAGAAACGAAAATAACCGCCGGCGTGCTGTCTATTACCGCGTCAAGCGGCAGGTTCGCGTAGTCGGTGGTCACGGCGGCCGTGGAAAGCAGCTGGTCACCCGCGCCGGGCTCGAACACATTATTGCCGTTCTGGTCCCAGTACAACCCTACCGACGAGATCTTATCATAGCTGCCCGCCGGATTGATGTGGACCCTGATATTAGTAAGGGAGGTAGAGCCGGTATCGGCCAGGAACGACAGCTTCAGCGCGGCGGCCTGCTGGCCCACCGTGAAATTGGCCGGCGAAACGTCCGTCGCGGTTACGGAGACCGTGACCGGGACCGAGCCGCCCAGCGGCGCGACGCGCACGGTGCGGAAGTCGGACAGGGGATCGCTCTTGTCCACAGTTTCCATCCCGATGATATAACTGTAGCCCGTCCCTTCGTCCAGGTCTATGGCCGAAATATGGAAGTCCTTGCTGTTATCGGCGGTGGTGCCGCTGGACAGCATGACCAGGTCGGAATTCAACTTTACTACGATACCGTATTCATCCACCTCTTTGCCCAGGATGTAAACATTGCCGGAGGAGTCCAGTGTCACGTCGCGGCCATGCCCGGTGATCCCGGTGGGCCAGACGGCGCTGCTCAGGAAGACCAGGTCGTCGGCGTATTTCAGGACCATCATATGCCTGTCGTTCTCGGTGCCCCAGGTGCCGGCCACATAGACGGAACCGTTGGTCTTGTCTACCGCCAGGCCCATAGCTGTACCGCTTTCCACGAAAGGAGAATCGCTGAAGGTCACGGAAGAGATGAAGGCGAGCGAATTATCGTATTTCGCCGTGACATAATGCGTGGTCACGTCCGGCAGGGTGCCCTGTATGGAATAGCCCGCGACATACACGTTGCCCGCCGCGTCGGTGTCCATGGCGTAGGCGCGGTCGTCGCCGCCGAGGTCGAGGATATGCTGGCCCTGGTAGCCGAGGTTAGCGTCATACTTGACGGTGGTATAATTCGCGTTGGCGCCGCCGGTGATGAAGACGTTGCCGTTGTTGTCCAGCGCCATGGCCTGGTTGGCGGCGTCCGTCTCGTAAAAGACGGAGGACGGGTTGCCCAGGTCCGCGTCATATTTTATGGTCCGGTAGCCCACGCCGTCTTCCTGTACGGAAACATAGACGCCGTTCGGGTTTACGGCCACGAAACCGCTTATGGCGTCGGTACCGGTCAAGGGCCAGGTGACAGCTGCCAGCTTATTGCCGCCGGCGTCGTACTTGATGATCTTTATCTCGTTGTTCACGCCCTTGGAGGAAGTGCCCACCACGTAAATAAAAGGCCCGTCAACGGTGAAGGTATCCACGGCTATGCCGCGGGGTATGTCGTAGTCGCCGCCGTCGAACAGCGCGCCGGAGGCCAGACCGAAATTGCCGCTGTAAACGTCTTCAGTGCCCCAGAAAACATAACCAGAAGGGTCGTTCTCAAAGGCCTCGCCCGACCTGGCGCCCGTGGCGCCCGTCATAGTGATATGCGAGCCGGGATAAAGAGAGGCGGCGTTCACATTCACGCCGGTATTATTGTCCGAGAACTGGGCGCCGGTAATGGTGGAGACCATCATGCCGGTAAGGAGTATGGCGGGGGTTCCGGGCTGCGCGGCCTGGAAAACCGTATAATCCTCGACGGAAAGGCCCACCGCCGCTTCGGCGAACAGCCCGGGGCCGGAACTATTCTCGGAGCGCAGCGTGTTCTGCGCGAGCACGGTGCCGGTCGAACCGGAGATATAAACAGCGCCGTCACCCTGCGCATAGCAATGACTTACCTCATTGATCGCCCCGCCAAAGAGCGCCAGGCCATACGTTGCGCCGGTCATGGTGCTGTATGAAATGACGTTGTCCCCTGAATTAGTCTGCAGACGCGCGCCCATACCCGTGGCGTTCGTCATGATGTTGTCGGACAGGACATTCCCGCTCACCTCGTCCAGTTCTGC
>CAZJUL010000183.1:1655-5930 GCA_964549095.1 uncultured Elusimicrobiaceae bacterium | reverse complement strand
CGTTACCGCCGCCGTGCTTTTTGCCGTCGTGGCGCCGCAATACCCGGACGGGCGGTTCTTCCTGTATTCGGACAGCAGAGCTTCCGCTTTCAGCTTTTCCGCGTCCGTCAGCGGCTTATAGCCGCGCCCTAATTCCCAGCCGTAGCCCCAGCGGTACCACATCACGGAAACCGGGTGCCCGCCGGCGCGTACGCCGAGGCGCATGCTTTCCGCCAGGACCTTGTCCCCGGTCCGCGCCAGCACGCAGTCGCGCAGTGCGTCGTCGGCCTTCTCCCGGTCGGCCGCCGTTCCGCCCTGCCAGTAGGCGATGTCGTGGACGAAGCAGCAGTCGCACCAGCGGGCGCGGTCCTCTATGGTGCCGTCCGGGAACAGGCTGCACCCGTCGCTGCTGAACGGCCGCAGGTCCGCGGCCCCTGCGCCGCCGGCGAGGCGGATGAAAAATGAAAAAAGCAGCAGTGCCTTTATGATACGGTCCTGTCCTTTGCGGTGTGCTTTCATATGAAGACCGTGCCCCATTTAGACCCGAACACGGAGACCTCCGGCGAATTATATTTTTATGAGATGCCAGGCTATTTCGGAAGCCTGGGCGAGGTGGTCCAGGAGTATGTACTCGTCGTTAGTGCGGGGGTTTTTTGCGCCTATACCGAAGTTTACGGCGGCCACGCCCTTGGCGTTTAGGGAGTTCGCGTCGCTCCCTCCCTGGGCGGTCACGGGGACCGGCTGCAGCCCCGCGCCGGCCAGGGCGGCTTCGGCCATCCGGCACAGCCCGGATCCCCTGTCGTGGGAGTACGGCTGAAAATCCCAGGCCCAGTTGAACATCGCCTTGCCCCCGGCGTCGGCCGCGGCTTTCTGGAATTCCGCCTTTATGCTTTCCAGGACGGGCAGCGCCCTGTCCTTGTCCAGGGCGCGGACTTCCCCCCTGACCAGCGTGTAGATAGGGACCACATTAGTGGCTTCCCCGCCGGTTATGAGGCCGATATTGGAAGTGGTATCCTCGTCGTGCCGGTCGGTGTCCAGCGCCGCTATGGCCCTGGCGGCTATGCGCAGGGCGGAGATCCCGGTGTCCGCGTCCCGGCCAACGCCGGCGGGCTTGCCAGTCACGTGCACGGCGAAACCCGCCGTTCCGGGAGAGGACGGGACATAGCAGCCGGGATCGAGCGAAGAATCAAAAACAAAAGCGTACCGGATGCCCGCGGGCAGGCCCAGGTTGCGGCCGCCGGCCATAGTGGTTTCGCCCTGCGTGGTAAAAGCGATGGTGAAAGGCTTGTGCGGCAGGTTGAAGATGGCCGCGCGCTCCAGCGCGTAAAGGATGGCGGCCATCCCTGCGCGGCTGTTTGCCCCCAGCGGCCCTTTGCCGCTGGAGGTTACCCTGTCGTCGGTGAGCACCTGCTTGGTGGAGGTGGTAAAAGTGGCCGTGTCCATGTGGGCCAGCAGGGCCAGGTCCCCGCCGCCGCCCACGGCGCAGACTATGTTGCTGGTGTTGGACCCGGAAACGGTGTTGGAGCAGTCCTTCTGCGGCTGGAGCCCCAGGTTCTTGAGAAAGGCGTAGGCGTACTGCGCCACCGCCGCCTCTTTCCCCGAACGGCCGTCTATGCGGGCCAGCTCCAGGAACAATTCGATCAAACGCCTTTGCGCCATTTAAATTCCCCCGCGTCCGCTTCAGGGCCTTCCGACGCCGGGAGCTTTGGGCTTTCGTTTCAGCAGGAAAACGCCGCCTACAAAAAACACTACGCTCACGGACAGCAGGCCCACGGAAGGCGAGTGCTTCACCAGGTCCGCAGGTATGTAATAAAGGTACATCTCATAACTTATCCCGACTAGCCCCAGTATGGCGCAGACAGCCGAGACTATCTTTATCATCGTGCCTTTGACGTCCGGCGGCGGAAGCGGGACCGGGACCGGGGCGGGCCTTTCCACCTTCACTTCGGTGGGCCCCCCAGTAAGAGCGGATTCACCAGGCCTCCGTGCGACATCTTCTGTTTGCAGCGGGGGCATTCGGGGCCTTCGGCTTTGGGGTTGATGAGCGCCAGCTCCGCAAAGTTCCAGCCCTGTGATTTTGTGAGCAGGGCTTCAAGTTCGCCCTTGTCGAACCAGATCCCCGAGCAGGCCGGGCATACGTCCAGCGGGATATTCCCCAGGGTTTCGGTCTTAACCAGCGTCTCAGAAGAACATTTGGGACAATTTATCATATGGTTCGCGCCCTCTCCTCTTATGCGTTTCAGCCGGGCTGGCCGGCCCGAAAAATAAGCCGCTTTTACTTTAACATTGACCCCCGCGGCGTGTTTCGCCGGGCGATACATTAGACTCTACAATATTTCCCCCGTTCATTAAAATCCAATAAAAAGCGGCGGCCGGCCTCAATTGGCTTTTCTTCATCGAAGCTTTTCTCTTCCGCGGGACGCTTTCGAGGAGATTTGCGGCCGTATTAAAAGATATAATTATGCTTATGTTCCCGGGGTCGATATAAACAGTTTCTCCGCTTTTTCTGCGGCCGCCGCTGCCCGCCAGTGCCGCGCGGCGATGGTCCTGTGCCTCCTTTTTCCTTCTGTTTCCACAGCCGCCTGGCCCACCGCCTCCCAGTGGTTGCCTTTCTATAAGAACGGGACCTACATCCAGGATCCCAACAACGATACCAACGGTTCCCGCAACGTGGTCTCGGACCCCGACAACGATGTGGCTTTCTATTATAACGACGGCGTGTACCTGTATTTCCGCCTGCGGCTGGACCAGAGCCCGGCCGGCACCGGCGGGCAGGGCCTGCTGGGGCCTTTCGGCTGGGGCATGGTCATAGACACCGACCTGAACGCCAACAATTACGAGCTGCTGGTGATCCTCGACGGCGTCTCGAAGGTCGAAGGGATAGCGATCTGGCAAAACACCGTCCAGGGGACCTTGGGCAGCCCGACGGACCCGCCCGAGGTGATGTACTCCAGCGCGCCGCTGCCGGGCAATTACGCCATCGTGCAGGCGAACACCTCGATAAACGGCGACCCGGATTATTTCCTGGATTTCCGCTGCTCCTACGCCCAGCTTAAGGCGGCCGGCGGGCTGACCGACTATACGCGCCTCCGCTTCTTCTTCGCCACTTCGAGCAACGGCAGCAGCTTCTCCGGCGGCGGCGGCGACCTGGTAGGCGCCACGGACCTCTACACCGGCCTCTCGGACCAGGTCGCGCTGACCGGTACGGACGGGACGGTCCGTTTTGCGGCCGACCTGGCAGGCGCCGGGGATACGGTTTCGCTGATAGCCGGCGGCACCGCCTATCTGAGGGTGGACGACGCCGACGCCAATTCCCGGGCCGCGGCGGCGGACCTGGTGTCCGTGACCGTGAGCGCGCCGTCGGGCGACACGCTGCCGGTCACGCTGGCGGAAACCGGCGTTAATACAGGGGTATTCACCGGGCAGGTCGTCACTTTCTCTTCGGCGCCGGTCTCAGGCAGCGGCAGCCTGGAAGTAATGCCCGGCGAAACCGTCACCGCCCTCTACAGCGACGCCTTTACCGCCGCCCTGCTGCTGAACCAGCCCAGGACCGATACCCTTTTGATCCCCGGCCCGGTGCTCGCCGTCACGAAAACCGCCGACAGCCCCGCCCTCCTTTCCGGGGCCACGGTAACCTATACCCTGACGCTCACCAACAGCGGCGACGGCGAGGCCTGGGTGACGCAGATACAGGACATCCTGCCGGCGGGCTTCACCTATTCCACTGGCAGCGCGGCCGGGCTTACCTACAGCACTCCGTCGATAAGCGGCCATATCCTTTCCTGGACCGGCTACTGGAAGGTACCGCGCAAGATCTCCGGGGTGAACGGTACCGCGCAGATGACTTTCAGTGCGGTCGTACTGGGCCCGGCCGGCACCTATTACAACAACGCCGCCGCGTCGGGCCCCAACTTCGCGCTGGCCTCCTCCGGGGACACGGCCCCGGTGTCCATCACTTCCCCGCTGCTGAGCATTACAAAGGCCGCCTCGGCCGCGTCGGCCCTGCCCGGCGCGCAGATCACCTATACCGCGCTCTACAGCAACCTCGGCGACGGCGAGGCCACGAACGTGACGATAGTCGACGCGGTTCCGCCCGAGACGCTCTACCTGCCCGGCAGCCTGCGCAAGGGCGCCGCCGGGGACACTTACGCCGTGGCGCCCTCGTCGTTCACGGACGCCGCCGATTCCGACCAGGGAAGTTACTCCGCCGGCGAAGTCACCTTCACGCTGCCCTCGGTGCCTGCCGGGGGCACCGGCACGCTGTTTTTCAAAGTCACCGTTAAATAGAGGAGCTGA
>CAZJUL010000183.1:0-1645 GCA_964549095.1 uncultured Elusimicrobiaceae bacterium | reverse complement strand
CCTGCAGTCGCTTCCGGCCGCGGCGCAGGAGCGGAAAGGCGCGGCGCCTAAAGCGGCGGCGGAAGTCGGCGGACAGAAGGCAGCCCCGGCGGCGCAGGAGCAAAAGAGCGGTGCCCCCAGAATAATCGTTGAGATAGGCGCTTTGCGCGAAGTGAAAGAAAAGAAAGACGGCAAAACCGTCACCCGCCTGGAGCCGGCCGGCAAGGCCGATAGCGGGGAGACCATCGTTTACTCGGTGGCTTACCGGAACGAGGGCGACGCCCCCGCGAAGAAAGCGGTGATAACCGACCCGCTCCCTAGAGGGGTGGTCTGCCTGCCCAAAACAGCCGTCTCGCCGGAAGCCGAGACCGAGTTCAGCGCCGACGGCGGCGGGACCTGGGGCAAGCTGCCGCTGGTAAAAAAAGAAAAGGACGCCGCAGGGAAGATCGTGGAGAAGCCCGTTCCGGATTCCGCCATCACCCACGTGCGCTGGACGCTGAAAAAAGACCTGCCTCCCGGGGCCTCCGGGGAAATAAAATTTAAGGTAAAAGTAAAGTAGCCCGGACTGCCGGGCGCCTTGAAGCGCGCCGCAGGAAAGAAGGCGGCGCGGCTGTAAACGGCCCGCGGGGGCCGGAGTTAAAATAAGGAGAAAGACATGAAACGCATAATAACCTGCGCGGGCCTGTGCCTGGCGCTGGCAACGGCTGTCACCGCGTCGTTCGCGGCGGGCACCCCGGCCGGCACCAGCATAAGCAACCGCGCGTACGCGGACTACGACGACGCAAACGGCAACGCGATGACGCGTGTTTACTCGAACACCGTCACCACGCTTGTCAGCCAGGTGGCAGGGCTGGAGTTCGTGCCGCCCACGGCTACCAACTCGGCCGGGGCCGGAACCAATTCCGACTTCCTGCTGCAGTTCTTCAACCGCGGCAACGGCACGGACAGTTATTACTTCACCTATTCCACGGTGGCCGTGACCGACTTCAACCCGACGTCGGTCTCTTTTTACAGCAACAAAGACGGCAACGAGCACCACGTGCTGGACGCCGACGACCCGCTGATAACTCCCGTAAGCGGAGTTTACCAGACCGTAGTAGCGGTAACCGAGGACGACGCGGACATCTTTATGAGGGTGGCCGTGCCGGCCGGGGCGACCAACGGGCAGCGGTCCGTCATCGCCGTCTCCGCCTACTCGGCCTTCGACAATACTGTGGTGGCTGTCGCCACAATGACGGTGGAAGTGTCCGCCGCCGTCCTTTCCGCGTCCATCCAGATGGCCCCGGCCACTCTGATGCCCGGCGCCACCGGCGTCTATACCATAACGCTCGCCAACGCAGGGTCCGCGGCCGCTACGGGCATCAACATCGCCGACCTGATCCCGCAATACCTGAGCTACGTGCCGTCGAGCTTCTACATAGGCGGCAGCAGCCGCACCGACGCGGCCGACTCAGACGAGGCGACCTACTATACTTCTCCCAGCTCGGTGACCTTCAACATACCCAGCCTGGGCGCGGGCGTCACCTCCATACTGAACTTCAGCGTGGTAATGGCCACCTATGTGCCGTATAACACCGCCATACCGAACCAGGCCACCCTGAGCTTCGTATCCGGTGTCAGCACCATACTCAGCAACACCACCGGGGGCACGTTCTTCAGCGCGCTG
>CAZJUL010000182.1:0-5944 GCA_964549095.1 uncultured Elusimicrobiaceae bacterium | reverse complement strand
CCTCGGAGGACTTTCACCTCCAAGCTTGGTTTCATGCTGGGCACACCAAATAAAAGGCCGTCCGGTTTGAGCGGTCGGCCTTTTTAAAACTGCTTACTGCCTTACGGCTGCTGGTACCAGGCTATGAACTCGTCCCAGTTGGAAGCCTTCGCCCACTGGAGGTCCATGTAGCCGGCGGCCGGGGCCGACGGGGGCAGGTAGACGGCCATGCCGTGGGAGTTGGAATAATCCACCGGGCCGTACCAGCCGCCGGAGCCGTTGGTGGTCCTGTTATGGACTATCAGCGTGCCGGAGATGTACTTCATAAGTGCCTCGCCTTTTGCCTTTACGCCGGCGTTCTGCGTGGCGCCCGTTATGATCTGCGCGAAGTGGTAAAGGTCCTTGTTCTCGGCGTAGGCGTAGGACTGCGCGCCGTCCATGGCCGATTTCACCAGGGCCTTTTCGCCGGCCTGGATGAGGGCGTAGGCGAACTCGTCGACCGCGTTCAGCATTCCGGGTATGGCGGCCGATTTCAGCAGGCTCTGCGTGGAGCCTTCGTCAATGCCGGCGTAATGGTCCGAGTAAGCGTCCACCACCGCTTTCCCCAGCTCTTCGGCGGACATCGCGGGCTTGGCCACTATAGGGGCCAGCATATCGTTGTAGGTGTAGCCGTCGCCGGGCTCGGTCTCTTCGGAGCCGACTATGTACGGCACGTAATCCTTTATCTCGTAAACCACTTCCGCCATCTGCATCAGGCAGGCGTCCGAGCCGTACACGTCCACGCCGCCGGCGTCTTTAAGCAGCGCGCCCAGCTGCGGTGTGGTGATATGGCTGCCGGTCTCGTCGTCGTAGGAGATGCCCTTTTCGCCGCCGACCTGCTTGTCGCTCTTTATCCAGCCGGCGCCGTGGTTCCAGACCACCAGCATGGTTTTCTTGGCGGGATAGGTCGCCTTGGCCCATTTCACGAAAGCCGTGACGTTCTTGTAGTCGCCCATATCGGTCTTGCCCAGGTCAGCCACCACGGGCGAGGTTACATTGGCGGTGTCGGCGTCCTTTTTCACCAGGTACCGCCGGGTCCCCACCCAGTCGCCGTTCGAAGAATCGAAGCCCTTCATCCGGCCCATCTCCACTACGACGTTGACCTTGTCGGAGGAACCGACCATCTCCATCTCGTTCATGTCCTTTATACCGTACCGCTCGAGGTTGTTCTTGGCGTTGACATAGACCATTATGGTCCATTCTTTCGCCTTTACAGGCTTCTTGTCCATTTCGGCGGGAGCCGGCGCGGGCAGGCTTATTTCCAGGCCGTTCAGCTCTTCTGTTATGTTGTTAGACCGCGGGTTGTCGAAGTTTACCGCTGCCATAGCCAATGTGGCAAAGGAAAACGCCGTGACCGCGGCCGCTGCGAGTTTTTTCAGCATCTCTGTCCTCCTTACTGGTGTCGGGGGTGGTGAGCCCTGCCGTTGGCCGGGAAGTTTTAATTAAAACTTCCCCCTCGCATAGCGAGGGCGCGCAACGCGCGGCATACACCCCGAATGGCGCTCGCGCATAGCGCTCCGCCATTCGCCCGTCCGCCAAAGCGGACGGGGAATCCTGCTGGATTCGGGTTAATTTCATTATACAACAGACGGCGGAAATGCCCGTTGACGGATATCAAACGGCAAAAAACCGCCCCCCGGACTCCCGGGGGGCGGCCTCTCTCAAGCCCGAATCTGGGGTTACTGCGCCTGGTACCAGTTGATGAACTCGTCCCACTGCGCGGCCTGGAACCATTTCAGGTTGTCGTAGCCGGCGCCGATGGAATAGCCCGGCGCATAGACCGCTATGCCGAAAGCGTTGTCGTATTCCTCGGGCCCGTACCAGCCGCCCTGCCCGTTGCCGTGCCTGTTGTGAATGACCAGCGACCCGCTGATATAGGTCATCAGCGCGGCGCCCTTGGTCTTCACGGCCTGGTCCCTGGAGGCGTCCGAAACCAGCTTCACCAGGTGGTAAAGGTCCTTGTTGTCGGAGATCGCGAAGGCCTGCGCGGAAGAAAGCGCCGTTTTCACTATGGCCTTGTCGCCGGCGGCCATCACGGCCTTCACCCAGTCGTTGGTCAGCGCCGTGAACTGCGCTATGGCGGCGCTCTTCACCACGCTCTGCGTGTAGCCCTGCTTCAATTTGGCGTAGTGGTCGGAATAGGCGTTGACGGCGGTCTTGGCCAACTCTTCCGCGCCCATCGTGGGCTTCGCTACCACCGGCTTAAGGAAATCATTGTAAGTATAGCCGTCGCCGGGCTCGGTCTCTTCGGAGCTCACTATGTATTCAATATTGTCCTTTATCTCGTAGGCCACTTCGGCCATCTGCATCAGGCAGGCGTCCGCGCCGTAAACATCCAGCTTGCCTACCTGCGCCAGGGCCTGGCCCAGCTGCGGGGTATTGATGTGGTTGCCCGACTGCTCGTCGTACGAGATGCCCTTGGTCACGCGCGCTTTAAGGTTCTTTTCCCAGCCGGAGCCGTGGTTCCACATAATGAGCATATATTTATTGGCGGGATATTTGGACTTGGCCCACTTGGTGAAGGCCGGAACCTGGTTCCAGTCGCCCATATCCAGTTCGCCCATATCCTGGACCACCGGGGAGGAGATCTTCTTGGTGTCGTTGTCCTTCGTTACCAGGTAGCGGCGCACGCCTTTCCAGTCGCCGTCGGTGGAGTCGTAGCCGGCTATGCGGCCCATCTGCACCACTATGTTGACCTTGTCGGAGGAGCCGATCATCTCCATCTCGTTCATGTCGTACATGCCGAATTTTTCCAGATCGTTCTTGGAGTTAAGGAAAACCATTATGGTCCATTCCTTGCCCTTGGAAGCGCCGTCGCCGAATATCCAGCTCCAGAGGCCCTTGTCGGCGGGCACGGCCGCGGGGGCGACCACGGGAACCGGCAGCTCGATCCCGGTGCCGCTTATCTCGTCGGCCAGGCTGTTCCTTCCGGGATTGTCGAAGTTTATCTCTGCAAAAGCGGAAACCGTCATCGTTAAGGCTATCGCGGCCATCACAATTTTCTTGAACATACTCGCTTCCTCCTTAACCTCTCGGCCGGCGCGTCCGGCCCTGTAATAGTTTACCTCATTCTTGATTTTAATCAAGTATAAAAGGCCCACCGGCCTCTAGGCCCTAGGACCTATGCCATGGAGCGGGTGACGGCAGGGTTTGTCTGTAGGGGCATCCGGACCCCGACCTGGTCTAGCCTAGGAGGGGGAGGATAAGGGCGGCCGCGCTGGCCGACCCGGCCCCGGAAGACAAACCCTGACGGCAGGCCCCGCGAACCCATAAAAAAAGAAGGCCGGCTGTTCAGGCCGGCCTTCTTTATATTATAAGGACTACTTCCTTATTTCGTGTACCACTTTATGAACTCGTCCCACTGGGAGGCCTTCGCCCACGCCAGCTGGTCGTAGTCCGTGTTGTAGCCGTAGCCGGGCATATAGACCGCCAGGCCGTGCGCGTTGTCGAAGTTGTTCGTCCGGTTGTGGACCACCAGCGTGTTCGCCACGTAATCCTGGAGCGCCTTCGCCTTCGCCTTCAGGGCGGCGTTCTTGGAAGAGGCCGCGTAGAGGCTCAGGAAATGCCATACGTCCTTGTTCGCGTACACCGCGAAGCTCTGCGCCTGCTGCACGGCGGTCTTTATCAGGGCCTTCTCGTTGGCGGCCATCGCGGCGGCCACGAACTCGTTCACCGCGGTCACGTAGCCCGAAAGGGCGGCGGTCTTAACAAGGCTCTGAGTGGATTCCTGACCGATGGACTGGTAATGATCGCTGTAGCCGTCCACCGTCACTTTGCCCAGCTGCTCGGGACCCATGGTCGGGTTCTTCACGATCGGGCCCATCATCAGGTCGTAGGTGTAGCCGTCGCCGGGCTCGGTCTCTTCGGAGCCGACGATGTATTCCGCGTAATCTTTTATCTCGTAGTTCACTTCGGGCATCTGCATCAGGCAGGCGTCCGAGCCGTACACGTTCACGCCGCCCATGCCTTTAAGCGCCAGGCCCAGCTGGGGGGTGCTCATGTGGTTGCCGGTCTCGTCGTCGTAGGAAATGCCCTTGGGGCCGATGGCGCGGGCTTTGTCCCAGCCGGAGCCGTGGTTCCAGACTATCAGCGCGTATTTCTTCGCGGGATAGGTCGCTTTGGCCCAGTTGCCGAAGTCTATAAGGTGCTTATAATCGCCCATGTCGACCTTGCCCAGGTCCTTCACCACGGGGGAGGTTATCTTGCTGAAGTCATTGTCTTTCTTTACCAGGTAGCGGCGGGCGGTCTTCCAGTCCCCGTCCGAATCGTCGTAGCCGTCTATGCGGCCTATCTCGGTGACTATGTTGACCTGGTCGGAGGAGCCGATCTTCTCCATTTCGTTCATGTCCAGGAGGGCGTACTGTTCCAGGTTGTTCTTGCCGTTCACGAAGACCATTATGGTCCACTCTTTCGCTTTCGAGGCCTTATTATCCAGCTCCGCGGCGGCGGGAACCGGCAGGGACATCTCAATATTGGCGAGCTCGGCTTTTATGTCATTGGCCCCGGGATTGTCGAAATTTATCTCGGCGAACAGCGCCGTCGGCATCGAGAGGATCGCTGCGATCATTATTGTTTTCTTCAACATCTGCTCTTCCTCCAGGCTTTTGTCTTGCCCCGAACGTCCGGCACATATAGTTTATACTATTATTGACCGCAATCAAGGGCGAAAGGCCTAGACCCATTTGGGCCCTAAGACCTATACCAAATTAGGCCCTGGGACCTATTTACAAGTCAACCCCTCATTGGAGAACGGGTTTTTACCGGTCAAAATACCGCGCCGCCCCCATCCGGGCTATTGCCGGTCCGGCGGAACCATAGGACCTATGGCATAGGCCCGGCGGGCAACCGCCGGCGCCCCAGGCCTTTCCCAGGGAATTCAATATTTATTCTAGCGCTGGTGGCGGTCTTGCCGGATCCAAACAAGCGCCCGCGCGGATTTACAGGGTGTTTTTTAAGAAACCTGTTCCAAAAACCATTAAAATCTCTTTTTGATGGTTATCTTCTGCGTGTTCCCCAGGTCCCCGTAGGGCGTTACGGCGTAATCCAGCCGGGTGTTCCAGAAGTTAAGACCCGCCCCGGCGCTGAAGCCGGCGCTGTTGATGGCCGCTGTGCGGCTACTGCTCAAGTAGCCGGCCCGCAGGGCGACACCCGATAATAGCGCGTACTCGGTGCCGAAACTTACGCCGGTCTGTCTGTCGTAGACCTGCCGCTTTACATCCAACGCCAGGTTGACGCCCGGTATCACACTGAACATAAGCCCCGCCGCAAACGTAAGCGGCAGCGGGTCTTCCTGGCTGATATATTTCATCTGCGTGCCCAGGTTCTGCACGGAAAGGCCTATGCCCACCGGCAGGCTGTTCAGCGCCTTGCTAAAGCCGATATCCACCGCCCCGGCCCTGGCTGTTATGCCGGCTATGGAGCTTTCTACATATTTTACATTCAGCCCCATTCTGACTTTCCCCATCATCCCCGCCAATCCCACGGTCACCGCCTGGTCGTAAGAGCTAAAGTCCCCCCCCGCGCTGCGGTCGGCGTTGCGGGCATCCATTGAACCGTTTGAAAGCCGGGTCAGGCCAAGGCCTACCGCCACCGGTTTTCCTTTTAAAGGCATGGCTACGCCTATAAAGTCGTGCATCGAATCCATCAGCCAATTGGTGTGGCTAAAGCCCAGCTCCACGCCTTTGACTGCGGAAAGTCCGGCCGGGTTATAGGCAAGGGACTCCACGCCGGAAGCCAGGGCCGTATAGGCCGCGCCCATAGAAACGGCCCGCGCGTCCGTGTCTATCTTAAGGAACTGCGCGCCGGATTCCAGCGCATTGGCTGGATTGGTGAAGCTTATCAGAAGTGAAAAGAGTAAGAAGTTTTTCATAAGGTCCTCATAGAGTAAGGTACTGGCGCGCCACTGGCCGTCCAATACGTTTCCAGT
>CAZJUL010000181.1:3028-5991 GCA_964549095.1 uncultured Elusimicrobiaceae bacterium | reverse complement strand
GCAATCCGCAGAATGCCGGAGGCATGGTATTTGAGGTGCGCCATAAACGCAAGAACGGTTCCGTTTTTACCGTGGAAGCGTGCACACGGGATCTGATGATCAACGGCAAACACATGGCGCTTTCAGTGGAGCGGGATATTAGCGAGCGGAAGCTTGCCGAGGAGGCATTGGAGAAAGAGAGACAATACAGCAAGAACCTCATTAATACCGCCCAGACCATAATTCTATTGCTGGACCCGAGCGGTCTCATAGTTGATTTTAATCCTTACATGGAAACTCTTTCAGGCTATAGGCTTGAAGAAGTCAAGGGCAAAGACTGGTTCGAGACTTTTCTCAGCAAGGAAACCAGCAAGACAACGCGCGAACTTTTCCGGAAAGCCATAAACGGTCTCCAGACCAAAGGCAAGATAGACTCCATTATCACAAAAGACGGGCGGGAGCTTGCGATCGAATGGTACGATAATACCCTTAAAGACCCGAAAGGCAGAGTTGTGGGATTACTGGCGGTCGGTCAGGATATCACCCAGCGCAAGCGGGCGGAGGAAGCGCTGCAGGAAGCGCGTAAGATCATTGAAAGAAGCCCGGCGGTCGCTTTCTTATGGAAAAACGAGGCTGGCTGGCCGGTTGAATTTGCTTCCAGCAATGTGGGAACGCTTTTCGGTTACACGGCAGAGGAATTTATTTCAGGCCGCGTTGTGTACTCCAAGATAATTCACCCTGAAGACCTAAGCAGGGTCGGGGAAGAGGTTGTCCGCTGTAGCGAGGAAAAAGGCGGGGAAGCGTTTACACATGAGCCTTACCGGATCATCACAAAGGACGGACAGGTGAAATGGGTTAACGACAGCACGGCCATAAGGAGAGATGAAAGAGGCGGAGTTACACATTATCAGGGCATCGTTATAGACATAACCGCGCGCGTACAGGCCGAGGCCGGCATCCGGGAGGGATATGAGATACAGGGGATGCTGAACGCTATGCTTCAGCGCTCCCTTGCGAATATCCCGCTGCGGGATAAACTGAACAGCCATCTTGCGGCCCTGCTGGCCGCCCCGTGGCTTTCAGTTGAGGCAAAAGGCGCCGTTTTCCTTACGGGCACGGGCGGGCGGGAACTGGTTTTAACAGCCCATCAGGGGCTTGCCCCCGCCCTGCTCCCGGTCTGCGCCAAGGTGCCTTTCGGGCACTGCCTGTGCGGGGTTGCGGCCGCCACCGGGCGGCCTGTTGTTTCGCGCTGCGTCGGTCCGGACCATCACCTGACTTACGAAGGAATTAAGCCGCACGGCCATTACTGCACGCCCATAACGGCCGAAGGCAAGGTTTTAGGTGTGCTCAACCTTTACCTTAAAGAGGGGAACGCGCTTACGGAAAGCCAGGAACAGTTTGTAGAGGCCGCTGCAGATGTTATGGCCGGGAACATCCTCCATTCGCAGGTGGAGGATAAATTTTCACATGCGCAGAAATTGGAAGCGGTGGGCTTGCTGGCGGGCGGGGTGGCGCATGACTTTAACAACATACTTACCGCCGTCATAGCCTATGCGGAATTTATACGCCGGGATCTGCCGCCCGGGGACCCCAAACTGGCGGACGCAGAGGAGATATTGACCGCGGCGGACCGGGCGTCGGCCCTTACCCGGCAGCTGCTGGCTTTCGGCCGCAAACAGATCATGGCGCCGCGGCTGGTGGACTTAAATAAGATCGTAGGTAGCATGATAAAAATGCTCAGCCGCCTGATAGGTGAAGACATAAAATTAAAAACAAAACTTATCTCCGCGCCCTGCCTGACTATGGTGGACCCCAACCAGATGGAGCTGGTTATAATGAACCTGGTGATAAACGCGCGCGACGCCATGCCTAAAGGCGGCACTATAACACTGGAAACTGAAATACTGCCCCCGGATGAGGCTGCGCACCCCGATATGCCGCGTAGCCCGCTGGTCTGTCTAAGAGTGCGCGACGCCGGCTGCGGGATGACCGCGGAAGTAAAGAGCCGCATCTTTGAGCCATTTTTCACCACTAAAGAACAGGGGAAGGGCACGGGTCTGGGGCTTTCCACTGTTTTTGGAATAATCAAACAAAGCGGCGGCGAAATAGCTGTGGAAAGCGAACCGGGCAAAGGTACGACTTTCCTGGCCTATTTGCCGCTTGTGGACGCCTGTACCAAGGATAAGGATAAGGATAAGGATAAGGATAAGGATAAGGAAGCCCCTATAAAAGGGCATGAGACTGTTCTATTTGTTGAAGATGAAGAGAGCCTGCGCCGCCTGGGGACGCGCATTCTTGCAGCCGGCGGCTACACGGTGCTTACCGCCGCCAACGGAATTGAGGCACTGAAGGCGCTTGAGCGGCATGGGAAACCTGTTGACCTGCTGCTGACGGATGTGGTGATGCCCGGCATGAACGGCCGCGAACTGGGGCTTGAGCTGGCGCGGCGCAAACTGGTCGGCCGGGTAATATATATGTCCGGCTATACGGATGACGCCATAGTAAAACACGGCGTGCTTGAGCCGGGAATAGCCTTTATCTACAAGCCGTTCACGGTGGAGGCTGTCCTGCAGAAACTGCGCGAGGTCCTGGACGCACCCGCCGACCAGGCGAAAGCATAGGGGGAAAAGCTAAAGGGCGAAAAATCCTTGTTAGGCCAAGTATTGGAGGTTATACGCATAGTTGGTATAATATGCGTATAACTTAGTGAGGTGATCAAATGCGCAGGCTTTCTCCTGAAACACATACGCTGTACGCGGAGCTGCTGGATCAGCTCACTGCTGTCGAAGCGCGCCATTCCATAGGGGCGCTTAAGGGCTGTTTCACCACCAAAAACATAAAAGGCGAAACTTACTGCTATTTCCAGCATTTCGGCCTGAACGGCGCCAGTGTGCAGCTATACCTGGGGCGCAAAACTCCGGCCCTGGACGCGCTTGCCGCTAAATTCAAAGAAGAGAAAGCCTTTTTGAAGCCCGACCTTGACC
>CAZJUL010000181.1:1064-3018 GCA_964549095.1 uncultured Elusimicrobiaceae bacterium | reverse complement strand
GCATAAAGATGCTCTGCGCCCAGATAAAGGCCGGCGGCGGCCTGCATACCGGCGCGGCCCACGCCAGCGTGCTTTCCGCCCTGGCCGCGACAGGCGTATTCCGCCTTGGGGGAGTGCTGGTGGGAACGCACGCTTTTGCCGCCATAGGGAACATGCTGGGCGTTAACTGGGAGGCGGCGGTAAAAACGCAGGATATAGATATAGCCGCTTCAAAGACAATAAACATAGCCTTCCCCGCGGGAAAGGCCGATGTGCCGGCGGCGCTTGAAAGCCTTAAGCTCGGTTTTCTGCCGGTGCCGCAGCTGGACCCCAAAAGCCCGTCCACTTCTTTTAAGGTGCGCGGCAGCACTCTCACCGTGGATATCCTGACACCCGGGGTAAAAGAAGCGCTTAAGCCGGTTTTTATCGCTGCGCTGAATACCGCCGCGCAGCCGCTGCCTTTCCTTGGTTATATTATCGAGGCCGCGGAGCGGGCCGCAGTGGTGAACGGCGAGGGGATACTGGTGAATCTGCCGAACCCCGCCAGGTTCGCTTTTCATAAACTGATAGTGAGCCGGGAGCGGGCGGCGGCAATGCAGGCCAAAGGGCAAAAAGATCTGGCACAGGCCGCGGCATTGTTCAGCATCTTAGCCGAAGACCGCCCCGGGGATATCTTATTGGCTTATGAGGCCATAGCTGCGCGCGGCCCATCCTGGACCTGTAAATTAAAAAAGGCCCTGCCGGTATTCGCCGCAAAATATCCCGGGGAATGTGAAAAGCTTTTTTCCATCGTCCCTGAACTGAAAGTCTGACAGGGGGACCAGGGAGCCTAATATGCCTAAAAAAATACTGCTGGTGGAAGACGACCGGAAGATGCTGGACGTTATGCGGCGCTACCTTGAGAACCGCGGCTTCTCCGTTATTTTTACCGACAACGGCTCCGAGGCGCTTATGCTTGCGCGCGATTCAAAACCGGACCTGATAGTGGCGGATGTCGGGCTGCCGGGGCTTGACGGCATTGACCTGTGCAAAGCCGTAAAATGCTCGGCAGAGACCGCGGCCATACCGGTAATAATAATTTCAGGGGGCAAGACCGGGGACGCCGACATCATTGCCGGCTACGACAAGGGCGCGGATGATTATCTTACCAAGCCTTTCTCATTCTCCGTGCTCGCGGCTAAGATAAACGCCGTGCTGCGGCGCTACGGCGCCGGCCCCGCCGCCCGCAAGATACGCGAGCAGGGCATCGAGCTGGACCCTGCCGCCCGCACTATGAAATTAGGCGGCAAACCGGTGGCCCTGACGCGCAAGGAATTCGACCTGCTTACCCTTATGCTGGAAAAGAAAGGGCGGATACTGGGCGTGCCTTATATGCTGGAAACTATCTGGGGCTACGATATGGCCACCTATGACAACCCGCATACTGTAGAAACCCACATTTCCTCCCTGCGGAAGAAACTGGGCCCCAAGCTGGCCGCCCGGCTGGTGAGCGTGACCGGCCACGGCTATAAATTCGAGTGAGGGAATATGAACGAACGAACGCAAGCCGCCGGGAACGCCGGCCCAAAGACCTCCGGCGGTCAAAACGGCAATAAAGAGAGCGGCTGCCTGCCGGAACGGAAAAAGATGGAAGCCCTTGGACGGCTGTCCTGCAGGGCGGCACACGACTTTAACAATATCCTGAGCGCCATTGAGGGCTATGCCACCCTGGCGGCTATGAACGAAGCCGGCAAAGACAAAACCCTGACTGGAGATCTGCAGGAAATACACTTCGCCGTCGCCGCGGCCGCCGCGCTTGCGAAACAGCTTCTCATCTTCGGCGGCATGCAGATGCTGCACAAAACGCATTGCGGCGTTAACGACATAATAGCGAATACGCTGAAAAGGGCGGAATTGGCGCCGGGCGGCGGTTTTAAGGTTGAAGAACGGCTGGAGCCCGGACTGCCCGCGGTAATGGCCGACGCCGCGCATTTGG
>CAZJUL010000181.1:0-1054 GCA_964549095.1 uncultured Elusimicrobiaceae bacterium | reverse complement strand
CTGCTGGTTAACGCGCGCGAGGCCATGCCGGGCGGCGGAACGGCCGTAATAAGCTCGGCCGCCCTGCGGCGTGAAGGCGCCGCCGTAAACTCGCCTGTTCCGCCGGACGCCGGGAACCTGTTTGTAAAGATTTCCGTTGAAGACGGCGGCGGGGGAATAAGCCCGGAAGTGTTTGAGCGTCTATTTGAGCCCCTCTTCTCTACCAAAGAAAAAGGACGGGGAACGGGATTCGGACTGTCAACGGTTTACGGCGTGGTCAAGCAGCATAACGGCTGGGTGGAGGTTACGACCGAGCCCGGCCAGGGCAGCGAATTCACGATCTTCCTTCCCGCGGCGGACAGCTAACCCGAAAATCATAGTTGCCTGGGGCATTCAGTGTAAATCCCCCTTTCTCTCCCTTTACAAAAGGGGGAAAGAGGAGGATTTTTTACTGCATTCATGAATTTGAGGAAAATCTGAACCTGGCCGGAAGTTTCCATTAACTCGCCGCGGTATGCTATTAGCGGCGGAGGAAGAATATATGGAAAACAAAATATCAAAATTTATCCCGGTGCTGGCGGTGGCCTGCGCCCTTGCTTCATCCCCGGCCGCCGCCGGCTCCGGGAGCTACAAAGACATCTCCGCGCAGATAATCAAATGCGCAGAGTCCAACGAGCTCAAAAAAATTGCCGTACTGGAGTTTTCCGCCAGAGGCGGCGCCGCCAAGAGCGACTCCGAATACGCCGCGGAAAAGATAGGGCTCCACCTGGCCGGCTCAAAAACGACCGCGCTTATCGAACGGGCGCTGCTTGAGCGGGTGCTGAAAGAAACCCGCCTTTCTGCGGCCGCGGGGAACCTGGCCGACAATGCCGGGCTCTTAAAGCGCATGCTCTCCCTGGACGCCGTGGTAACGGGGACGGTCTTCCCGGACGGGGAGAAGCTTATGGTCCTGGCCAGGCTTATAGAATTAAAGACCGGCCGGGTGCTGCTGGCAGCCGAGACCGAAACGGAGCGCCTGCCGCCGAACCCGTTCGATGACGATTTCTCCGGAATGGAGCCGCCCGAGGTACCTTTC
>CAZJUL010000180.1:5572-5993 GCA_964549095.1 uncultured Elusimicrobiaceae bacterium | reverse complement strand
TAGTGGTGGATTCTTTCCGCTACGATATGCTGGACAAAGAAATAACCCCGGCGCTCTGGGCTTTTTCAAAAAAGGCCTCGGTGTTCGGCAGCCATTACAGCGGCGGCAACTGCACCCGGTTCGGCATCTTCTCCCTCTTCTACGGCATCTACGGCAATTACTGGTTCTCAATGGTCGGCGAGCGCAGGTCCCCGGTGCTGCTGGACGCGGTCTCGGCGCTCGGCTACGATATCAGGATACTGGCCAGCGCCAAACTCAGCTTCCCCGAGTTCAACAAGACCTGTTTCGCCAGGGTGCCGCGGGAGGGCGTCTACGACGAGCCGAAGGCGGCCGGCAAGGACGGCAAGGACCGGGAGATAACCGACAGGTTCCTGGAATTCCTCAAGGCCAGGGACGGGAAAAAACCGTATTTCGCCTTTAT
>CAZJUL010000180.1:0-5562 GCA_964549095.1 uncultured Elusimicrobiaceae bacterium | reverse complement strand
CGCCGGCCCGGCAAGCCCTATTTCGCCTTCGTGTTCTACGACGCCTCCCACGGCAGCTACGACCATCCCCCCGAATTCGAGAAATTCAAGCCGGCCGGCGGCGTGAACTACCTGGCCCTGAACAAGGATAACGCGCACCTGCTTTTCAACAGGTATAAGAATTCGCTGGGCTATGAAGACTCCCTGATAGGCGATATCCTGCGCGCCCTGGAAAAAGGCGGGGGGCTGAAGGATACCGCCATTATAGTTACCGGCGACCACGGGGAGCCGTTCTTCGAAAAGGGCTATTTCGGCCATAACCAGCACTACTCCGAAGAAGAGGTGAAGGTGCCGCTGGTCTTTTATGTGCCGGGCCGCGCCCCGTCCGCCACGGGCGGACTGACCAGCCACATGGATATCCCGCCCACCCTGCTGAAGCTGCTCGGCACGCGGAACCCTCCCGCGGAATACTCCAGCGGGCAGGACCTGTTCGGGAAGATCTCCCGGCAGTTCGTCCCCGTTTTTTCCTGGGACACTTCGGCTATCATAAAGGACGGCTCGACGCTGGTGATGCCGCTGGAAGCGTACGGCGGGGGTCTGAAGATCTACGACAAGGAGTACAGGCCGGTGCCGGTCAAGCAGGGGTTTGAACTGTTTTCCCCGCACATACTCAGCTTCCAGCAGGAAGCGAAAAGGTTCTACAAATAAATAACTTCACACTTTTATTATGAATTAAAGTGTGAAGTTAGTATCGGAGGAGATATGAAAACGATGATCTTGGCGGCGGTATTGCTGGTGCGGCCGGCGGCCGGGGCGGTTTTGGCGGAAGAATACGACGCGCGGCTGAGTGCGCCGGCCGGCGCCGTGGAGGTGCTGGCGGGAGGGGAAACCGACGCCTGGCGCGAAGCCGAGGACGGGATGCCGCTGTCCTCAGGCGACAAGGTGCGGACCGGCGCCGACTCTTCGGCCGAGATCTCCCTCGACGACGGCGGCCTGATCCGCCTGGGTCCCGATTCAGCCCTGGACGTTTCCTCCCTGTCAGCGGGTTCTTCTTCTTTCTTCCTGCGCCTGGGCTCGATAGTGGCCAAGATCCGCGCGGGCTTCCTGAAACCCGGCAAGCGCCTGCAGGTGCGCACGCCGCCAGCCGTCTGCGCGATAAGGGGTACGGAGTTCGGCGTGGAGCACGACGAGGTCAGCGGGGAGACCACGGCCGGCGTTTTCGACGAGGGCAGCCTGTCGGTGGCCAGCGCGGACAAGGACGGCAAGACCCTGGCCGAAGAGACGGTGGGAAAAGGCAGGGAAGTGCGGCTGCGCGCGGGCGCGCGGGCGCTCAGGCAGGGGGCAATGCTCAAGCTGCTGCGCCACAGGAAGTCGCTGACGGCGGCGCGGGGCCGGCTGGAAACGCTGCGCAAGAACTGGAAGCGCCTGGACCCGGAAAAGCGGCGGGAACTGCGCAAGCGCTTTATGGTGCGGAAAGCCGTCCGCAACGCCCGTGACAAGAAGAAAGGGGCGGCGGGGCCGAATCAAAAAGGCGGCGGGCTGAAATCGGGCGGAGAGCCCGGCAGGCCGAACCTGCCCGACAAGCTGAAGAACGCGATAAAACGCGCGGACGACCGGACCGGGAACAAACAAAAGCGGAAAATGTTAGGGGAGTGAGCCGCCCTCCGGCACACCGGGAGGACAGTTCTTGTTTCGGGCCTTTCTGGATCTATCGGCTTTCCTCTTCCTGAGCCGGGCTATCTCTTTAAGCCGTTCGGAAGTGCCGGGAGAAACGCGCAGCTCGATCTCGTCCACCAGTTCCCTTAAAGCGATGAACCTGTTCAGCGAGCGTTTCCGCTCGCGCTGGCAGCGCACTATGAGGCCCAGCGGCGGGTACTTCAGCAGCACCGCGTTGGAGGTCTTGTTTATTTTCTGCCCGCCCTTCCCGCCGCCCTTCACGAACTGTTCTTCCACCAGCCGCAGGTCGACGCCGAGCCGCGCGATGCGCGACCGCAGCTCTTCGAGCTTGGCCGGCCTGACCTCCGGGAATTCATTGAAGTTCATATATTCGTCGGGGATAGACCTTGACTCAGGGTCTTCAGCAACCGGCGCGTGATAAGTTATTGAGAGTAAAATCAGTACCTAAAGGATCACTGATCAAGGTCTGTCCCCAATGCTTGAAACCGGCAAGACAAAAAAGGGGCGGGCCCTGTGGCCCGCCGACTCGGGGTCTCGACTTCCACTTCACTGGCTTCCCGCTTCACTTCCCGTCCCGCTTCCTGCCGCTCTTCCGCTGAGACCCTCTCGCTGCTGATATACTATAGCTCCCGGAACCGCGCAAGTCAAGGGTCCTGACGCCGCTTTTTTAAGCCTGATTTCGCCTTTTCCCGCCGTCAGTCGTACTGGGGGTGCTCGCGGATCCACTTGCGGATCTTCGAGCGCGCGCCGGCGGTCTTTACCACCGTGAGCCAGTCCTTCTTCGGCGTGGAATTCCTGCGGTTGATTATCTCGCAGCGGTCGCCGCTCTTCAGCTCGTCGTCCAGGCGGGCCATCTTGCCGTTGATCTTGGCCCCGATGCAGGTATCGCCGATATCCGAGTGCACGCGGTAGGCGAAATCTATGGGCGTGGCGCCCTCCGGCAGGCACTTCACATCGCCCTTGGGGGTGAAGACGAAGATCTGGTCCAGCTCCAAATCGGTCTTGAAGCTTTCGATGAATTCCCGCGGGCTGGACAGGTCCTGCAGCCACTCCATCCACTGGCGCAGCCAGTTGAGCTTTTCATCCAGGTGCTTGTCCGCGCCGGACTCGCCCAGCTTGTAGCGCCAGTGGGCGGCTATGCCGTATTCCGAGGTGCGGTGCATCTCCTCGGTGCGTATCTGTATCTCCACTATCTCGCCCGAGGACACTATCACGCTGGTGTGCAGGCTCTGGTAAAGGTTCATCTTGGGCACGGCTATGTAGTCGGTGAAGGAGCCCGCCACCGGCTTGAAGACCGAGTGCACCGTGCCGAGCAGCGCATAGCAGTTTATCACCGAGTCGGTTATGATGCGTATGCCCAGCGCGTCCTGTATCTCTTCGAACGGCAGGTGCTGCTTCAGCATCTTGCGGTAGATGGAATAGAGGTTCTTGGCCCGGGTGAGGATGCGGTGCGGGATATTGGCGGCGCCCAGGTTCTTCTCGAGGTTCGCCTTGAATTCCTCAAGCAGCTTCTCCCGGCGGGTGAAACGCAGCGACACCTTGGCCGACAGGCTGTCGTATTCGTCCGGGTAGAGGTACTTGAAGGAAAGGTCTTCCAGCTCGGACTTCAGGCTGAAGATGCCCAGCCGCTGTGCCAGCGGGGCGTAAAGCGAAAGCGTCTCGTGGCTGATCTCCAGCTGCTTCTCGTTGGTCAGGAAATTCAGCGTGCGCATGTTGTGCAGGCGGTCGGCCAGCTTTATCACTATGACGCGGATGTCCTTGGCCGTGGCCAGGATCATCTTGCGCCAGTTCTCGGCCTGCGCCTCGTCGCGCGACGAAAAATGCAGCGTCTCTATCTTGGTCACCCCGGCCACCAGGGTGTAGATCTCGTCGCCGAACTCCTTCTTGAAGGTCTCGTGGGGGATCTGGGTGTCCTCCAGCACGTCGTGCAGCAGGCCGGCGGCCACGGTCTCCAGGTCCATCTTGTAGTCCAGCAGCAGGTCGGCCACCGCCTGGCAGTGCGTGAAGAACATCTCTCCCGAGGCCCGCTTCTGCTCGTGGTGCGCCTCTTTGGAGAACTCGTAGGCGTACTCAAGCTTGGTGGTGTCCTCGGCGGAGTATTCCTTGAATTTCCTCAGCAGTTCTTCTATGCCCACTCTTTTTTCATCGTTCGTCATCGGTGTTGTGTCCTAGCCCCCGAAATATCCCATCAGGACCACGGTAAGGTAGCCCAGCGGGAACAGGAAGGGCGCCACCCTGTCGTTGGCCTTGTGCAGCTGCGGCAGTATGTCGGCCATGGCGATATAGAGGAAAGAGCCGCCGCTCACGCCCAGCAGCAGGGCGGTCATCTCCGGCGAAACGCTTTTCAGGAACGGCCCCGTAACGGCGGCCCCCAGCGGCGTGGCTGCGGCCAGCGCCAGGCTGAACAGGACGGCCTGCCTGCGGCTCCTGCCGCTGTGCAGCAGCAGCGACACCAGCGTGACCCCGTCGGCGAACTTGTGCAGGATCACGCCCAGCGCCACGTTGAAGCCGGCCGCCGTGCCGGTCTCGAAGCCGACGGCTATGTTCACGCCGTCGAGCAGCGAATGTATCGCGAGGGCGACGAAGGCGAAAGCGCCCAAATGGTGGGTGTGCACTTCGCATTCCTCCAGGACCTCGCTGCAGGAGTTGAGCACGGTGAAGCTTTCCACCAGGAACAGCGCCAGCAGCGCGCCCAGGACGCCCCAGGCGAGGTGCTGCCTGCCCAGCTCCCAGCCGGACGGCAGGATGTCCAGGAACGCCACGGAGATCAGTATGCCGGAAGCGTAGGCGAGGGTGCGCGTCAGGAATTTCTTGTTCAGGCTGCCGAATTTGAGCGTCAGCCCGGCGCCGATCAGCGTGAAGAGGACCGCGATGACGCTGAAAAGGAGGATCATCAGCTCTGCGCCTCGTAGAGGCCTTTATAGACCCCGCCTTTGGCCAGCAGCTCGTCGTGGCTGCCGGTCTCGGCCAGTTCGCCCTTTTTAAGCACGAAGATCTTGTCGGCGTTCCTGACGGTGGAAAGCCGGTGCGCCACCATCACCACGGTGCGGCCGCCCAGGATGTTCTCTATGGAGGCCTGCACGGCCTGCTCGCTGGCCGTGTCGAGGTTCGAGGTGGCCTCGTCCAGCAGCAGTATCTTCGGCTTCTTGATTATCGCGCGAGCGATGGCCAGGCGCTGGCGCTGGCCGCCGGAAAGCTTCACGCCGCGTTCGCCGAGCACGGTTTCGTAGCCCTGCGGCATAGACTCAATAAAGGCGTGCGCGTCGGCCGCCCTGGCTGCTTCCACGACCTCGGCCATCGAGGCGCCCGGCTTGCCTATGGTGATATTCCTGAACACCGTGTCGTCGAAAAGTATCGTGTCCTGCGTCACCAGCCCCATGTGCCCGCGCAGGTCCGTGGTGTCCAGGTCCAGCAGGTCGTGGCCGTCCACCTCTATGCGGCCGGACACCGGGTCGAAGAAGCGCAGCAGCAGGTGTATGATGGTGGTCTTGCCGGAGCCGGAGGGGCCGACGAAAGCGGCCACCTGGCCCGGCTTTATCGTGAACGAGAGGTCCTTCAGCACCTGCATGTCGCGGGACGGGTACTTGTAGTTGACGCCCTTGAATTCTATGCTGCCGTCCAGCCGGTCTATGTTCTTGGTGCTCTGCTTCACTATGACGGTCGGCTTCTCGTCGAGTATCTGGAAGATGCGCTCCCAGGAGGCCATGCCCATCTGCAGCTTGGCGTTCAGGTTGGCTATGTTCTTGAGCGGCATGTAGGCCGTGAAGAAGCCGCCGACGAAGGAGAAGAAATGCTCTATGGTCATGGAGCCGGTGAAGATCGCCTGGCCGCCCAGGTAGATGATCCCGACCAGCACCATGCTGCCGAGGAATTCCATGATGGGGCCGCTGATGGACGAGGCGCGCA
>CAZJUL010000179.1:0-6007 GCA_964549095.1 uncultured Elusimicrobiaceae bacterium | reverse complement strand
GCGGATTGGCTCGTCAGGCACGGCTCGCCACACCGTGGCTCGCCTCCTCACTCGGGCTCGGCGCTACGCAAGCCTCGCCCTCGCGACGGCCTTCCGAGCCATATCCGCCGCCACCCGCTCCAGTCATGCCAGGGAGCGTGTGACGGAAGGGTTTGTCTGTAGGGGCATCCGGACCCCGACCTGGTCCAGCATAGGAGGGGGAGGATAAGGGCGGCCGCGCTGGCCGACCCGGCCCCGGAAGACAAACCCTGCCGGCGCACGCGAACCTGACGAGGAAAAGATGGACAGTTTTTCAATAAAGACGGAGAACCTTAGAAAAGATTTCGGCGCGGTCAAAGCGCTGGACGGGGTCTCCGTGGATTTTTCCGCCGGCCTGCTGCACGGCCTCATCGGCTCCGACGGGGCCGGCAAGACCACCACGCTGCGCCTGCTGGCCGGCCTGCTCAAGCCTTCGGCCGGGCAAATAACCTATTTCGCCGGCGGTTCCGAACTGCCCTTCAGCGAAGTGCGGCCCGGCCTCGCCTATATGCCCCAGGCAGCCAGCCTTTACCCCGACCTCTCAGTGGACGAACACCTGGAATTCTTCAGGGAGCTTTATCAGCTTGATCCGGCGGTTTATTCCAAACGGTCCGGAGAACTGCTTGAAATAACCCGGCTGGGGAAGTTCCGGGACCGCAGGGCCGGCCAGCTATCGGGCGGCATGTACAAAAAGCTGGGGCTGATGTGCGCGCTGCTCCGGTCGCCGTCGATGCTGCTGCTGGACGAACCGACCAACGGCGTGGACCCGATAAGCCGCCGCGAATTCTGGGAACTGCTTTACGCCCTCTCCGCGCAGAAGATCCTGATAATTGTTTCCACCGCCTACATGGACGAGGCCGAGCGCTGCGCCCGGGTGCACCTGCTGGACTGCGGGCGGCTGCTGGCCTCCGGCGAGCCGCGCGCCGTGCTGAAACAGGCCGGCGCCGCAAATTTTGAGGAAATATTCATAAAACAGGGGGCGCGCAAATGAACGCCGGCCCCGCCCTCGAAGTGAAAGGCCTTTCCATCAAGTTCGGCGATTTCACCGCTGTGGACGACGTGTCCTTCACCGTCGGGCGCGGCGAGATATTCGGCTTCCTCGGGGCCAACGGCGCAGGCAAGACCACCACGATACGCATGCTCTGCGGCCTGCTCACTCCGACCTCCGGCTCCGCGCTGGTGGGCGGGCTCGGCTTTGCGGACGGCGGCCGAGGCATAAAGAAAATAGTGGGCTATATGTCGCAGAAGTTCACGCTTTACAACGACCTGACGGTCGGCGAGAACCTGGATTTCGCCGCCGGCCTGCGCAAGCTGGAACCCGGGTACGCTAAAAAGCGCCGCCTTGAACTGTTCGACCTGATAGCTTTCGACAAGCCCCTTTCCTCAATGGTCTCGTCCCTGCCCGGCGGCGTAAAGCAGGAACTGGCGCTGGCCGCGGCCATGCTGCACGACCCCGAGATAGTTTTTCTCGACGAGCCCACTTCCGGCGTGGCCCCGGCCTCGCGCGCGCGGTTCTGGGAGCTGATACGGAAGATCACCGGCCTGGGCAAGACGGTGATAGTGACCACGCATTACATGGACGAGGCCGAGAACTGCGGCCGCATAGCCCTGATGCGCACCGGGCGTCTGATAGCGCTCGGCTCGCCGGAAGAGCTGAAGCGGTCGGCTTTCCCGGGGCCCATGACCGAGCTGGACGCCGGCGGGGGGAACGAAGATTGTTTCCTGAAAAAGGTCAAAGGCGCGGCCGGGCTGCTGGAACTTTCGCCGCACGGCCGGCGCTGGCACGCCGCTTTCAGGGACGCGGCTTCGATGAGAGCCGCGCTGGAAGGGCTGCCGCAAGGCGTCTCAGTGTCGGTGATTAAGCCCTCGCTGGAAGATGTGTTCATCCGGCTGGTGGAAGGGACGGAAAGATAGTCTGAATATTATGTTCAACGTACACCGGGCATACGCCGTGGCGCGCAAGGAAGTGATGCACATCCTGCGCGACCCGTTCACGCTTGCGCTGGCCCTCGGCCTGCCGGTGATGCTGGTAACTTTCTTCGGCTACGCCATCGACTACGAGGTGAAAAACATCACGCTGGCCGTGTCCGACCGCGACAACGGTCCGGCCGCCCGCCGCCTGAAGGAGATCTTCTCGGCCTCGGGCTATTTCCGGCAGGTGGACATCCTGCCCGGCTCGGGGCCCGTAGCCATGCTGGATTCGGGGCGGGCTTCAGCGGCGCTTTTCATAGAGCCGGATTTTTCCCGTAAAATTAAAGGCGGCAGCCCGGTGCAGGCGCAGTTCGTGCTGGACGGCAGCGATAATTCCAAGGCCGGGACCATGGTGGGCTACCTGCCGGGCATACAGCGCGCGGCCCAGGCCCGCCTGACCGACCGGCCGCTGCGCGAGCCGCTCTCGGCGGAGACGCGGTTCCTCTATAACCCGGAGCTGAACAGCCGCTGGTTCACCGTGCCGGGCCTGGCCGCTGTTATAATCGGCCTGCTGGCGATACTGCTCACGGCGATGACCGTGGCGCGGGAATGGGAGAACGGCTCGATGGAGCTGCTGCTCTCCACACCGGTGCGGCCGCTGGAGATAATGGCCGGCAAGATTGCGCCGTACGGTGTGCTGGTGCTGGCCGGGGTGTTCTTCGTTTACCTCATAGCCCGGCTGGTCTTCGGCGTGCCGTTCGCCGGCAGCCACCTGCTTTACCTGGCGGCCTGCCTGCTTTTCATAACCGCCGCGCTGGCGCAGGGCCTGTTCATTTCCATCATAACCCGGCAGCAGCAGATAGCCATGCAGCTGGGCATGGTAACCGGGCTGCTGCCTTCCATGCTGCTGTCCGGCTTTATCTTCCCCGTCGAGAGCATGCCGGAATTCTTCAGGTACCTGACCATGCTGCTGCCGCCGAGATGGTTCATGGCCGCCTCGCGCGGGATAATCCTGAAGGGGGCGGACCTGCGCGAGCTGGCCGTGCCGTTCCTCGCGCTGGGGCTTTTAAGCGCGGGAATGCTGGCGCTGGCGCTGAAGAAATTCAAGACTGATTTGGAATAACGTGCCGGGGCCGGGGACTGTCCCCTGACCATAAAAGTCTATATGACCATCACGCTGAAAGCGTTCATCAAGAAGGAGCTGGTGCAGGCGCTGCGCGACGTCAGGATGCGCATGCTCCTGTTCGGCGCTCCAATAATACAGCTGACCATCTTCGGCCTGGCGCTGAATACGGAGATAAAGAACATAAAGCTGGCGGTCTTTTCGCGGCCCGGGGACGCCGCTTTCGAGCGCTTAACGGAGAAATTCTACGCCTCGGGCTGGTTCCTCCCCGTAGAGAACCGGGGACTGCCCCCGGAGTATAAGAGGCTGTTTGCTTCTAAGCAGGAAGAAGACGCCTTCGAACTCATCGCTTCCGGCCGCGCCGACGCCGCGCTGATAGCGCCGGACGAGGGCCTGGCCCGCTCCGCGGCGCGGGGCGGGGGAAAGATGCAGCTGCTGGTGGACGCCACCAACGCCACCAAGGCCCGTGCGGTAGAGATGTACGCGAAAAGCATAATAGCCGCCGAGGCGGCCCGGGAATTCGGCGGGGCGGGCGAACCGGCGCTCAAGTTCGACGTGCGGGTGCTTTACAACCCGGCCATGGAGTCGTCGATGTTCCTTGTGCCCGGCGTGATGGGGATGCTGGTCTGCCTGGTGACCATCATACTGACGGCGATGTCTATCACGCGCGAGCGGGAGATGGGCACTTTCGAGACCATAGTTTCCGCCCCGCTTTCCGACGCTGAGGTGCTGCTCGGGAAGACGGTGCCTTTCATCCTGCTCGGCCTGGCCGACGCGGCGCTGGTGGTGACCGCCGGACACCTGATATTCGGCGTGCCGCTGCGCGGCCCGCTGTGGCAGCTGGCGATGGCGGCCCTGGCGCTGGTGGTCAACACGGTCAGCATCGGCACCTTCGTCTCCACGGTGGCAAAGAACCAGCAGCAGGCGATGCTGGGCGGTTTCATGTTCCTTTTCCCCGCCATACTGATGAGCGGCGTGATGTACCCGGTGGAGAATATGCCCGGGGCGATAATTGCCGTGGCCTACCTGGACCCGCTGATGTATTTCGTGCGCCTTATCAGGAACATCATGCTGAAGGGCGGCGATCCGTATGTTTTCTGGACCAACCTGGGCGCGCTCTGGCTGATGGCGTTCTTTGCGGCCGGCCTGGCGTACAAGCGCTTCAGGCAGACGCTGAATTAAAGACCGGGGACTGTCCCCTGACAGTAAGGAGACCAAAATGAAAAGAAGCGAGAACAAAGAAGACCTGCGCGGAAAAGCGCTGAAAGCCAAAGACCTGGTGGCCTACGACAAGGGCGCGGTGGTCAGCCGCACGATAATCGAAAAGAAGACCGGCACGGTGACGATATTCTCTTTCGACAAAGGGCAGGGGCTTTCGGAGCACACGGCGCCGTTCGACGCGATGGTGGAGATACTGGACGGCGAGGCGGAAATAACCGTCGCCGGCAGGCCGCATAAGGTGAAGGCGGGGGAATTCATCATCATGCCCGCCAACAAGCCTCACGCGCTGAAAGCGGTGAAAAAATTCAAAATGGCCCTCATCATGATAAGGTCCTGAAATTCCACAATTAAGTACTTCGCGGAATATTAAGTATAATAGGAAATGCAGGCGGCGAAGCCGGGGGACGCCGGTTTCCGCCTCCTGTTTCCTATTTCAATTATCGAGGTCAAGATCATGAAAGCACTCGTAAAAAAATTACCTGAAAAAGGGCTCTGGCTGGAGGACGTGCCCAAGCCGGAGATAGGCGACCACGAAGTCCTGATCAAGATAAAACAGACCGCCATCTGCGGCACCGACATCCACATTTACGAATGGAACGACTGGGCGCAGAAAACCATACCGGTGCCGATGCACGTGGGCCACGAATTCGTGGGCGAAATAGCCGAAATGGGCAAGCACGTGCAGGGGCTTACTCTGGGCGAAAAGGTTTCCGGCGAGGGGCATATAGTCTGCGGGCACTGCCGGAACTGCCGCGCGGGCCACAGGCACCTCTGCATAAACACCAAGGGCGTCGGCGTTAACCGCCCCGGCGCTTTCGCCGAATACCTGGCCATACCCTCAAAGAATGTTTTCCCGATACCCGAAGGCGTCAGCGACGACGAGGCCTCCATCCTGGACCCGCTGGGCAACGCCGTGCACACGGCGCTTTCCTTCGACCTCATAGGCGAGGATGTGCTCATCACCGGCGCGGGGCCCATCGGCATAATGGCCGCGAGCATAGCACGGCACGTCGGCGCGCGGCACGTGGTGATAACCGACGTCAACGAATACCGCATGGGGCTGGCCAGGAAGCTGGGCATAGAGAACGTGGTGGACGTCAGGAAAGAAAAGATCAGCGACGTGATGCACCGCCTCAAGATGACCGAGGGCTTCGACGTCGGGCTCGAAATGAGCGGCAACGCCCAGGCCTTCAACGATATGATAACCTCCGTAAAGATGGGCGCGAAGATCGCCCTGCTGGGGCTGCTGCCGGCCAACACCGTAATTCCCTGGAACCAGGTAATTTTCAAGGCCCTTTTCCTGAAGGGCGTCTACGGGCGCGAGATGTTCGAGACCTGGTACAAGATGTGCGCAATGCTCACCAGCGGCCTGGACATAAAGCCCATAATCACCCATAAATTCCCGGTGGCGCGGTTCAAAGAAGGCTTCGAAATAATGGCCTCCGGCAATTCCGGGAAGATAATACTGGACTGGACCGGTGTTTGAGGGGCCGGATCCTGTAATAAAAATATAACTATTTGTACATTGACAGGCATAAGCCGGCAGGATATACTTTCCTTGGGGCTTTATAACCGCTTTTTGAACGGTCAGTGACAAATAATGTCGAAAGCAGCCGGTACTGAACTTGCCAATGGGAAACGCGGACGGGCTCTTGCCGCCCGCGCCGTGCTGCTGGCTTTCGCCCTGGCGGCGGGGCTGGCCGGGCGCGCCCTGGCCGTTACGCCGACGAGCCC
>CAZJUL010000178.1:0-6061 GCA_964549095.1 uncultured Elusimicrobiaceae bacterium | reverse complement strand
CCCGCTGGCCGCGGTCCTGGCCTGCCGCTGGCTGGGCCTGGTAAAAAGCGGCGCCTCCGGCGAGGTCTGGGCCTGGTTCTTCATAGCGCAGGTCATCATCAACCTCTTCTTCAAGCACGTGGTCAGGGGCAGGTTCTCCCTCCCCTACATGCTGCTTTCCCCCGCCTTCGTCGGCCTGGCCCTGCTGCTGGTCTACCCGTTCGTGTTCCAGATCTACCTTTCCTTCCACGACCTGAAGCTGACCACCATAATGGCCTGGAAGAACACCGGCCGCCTGCCTTTCGTCGGCATACAGCAGTACATAAACGTCTTTACCACTTCCCCGCTTTCCGAGGTCACGTTCTGGACCCTGCTCCTGAGGACGCTGGTCTGGACCTTCACCAATGTTTTCTTCCACGTGGCCGGCGGCTTCGCGCTGGCCCTGCTGCTTAACAACAGCATCCGGTTCAAAGGGTTCTACCGCACCCTGCTGGTGATACCGTGGGCAATGCCGCAGGTGGTGGCCGTGCTGGCCATGCGCGGCGAGTTCCACTCGCAGTACGGCTTCATAAATATAATGCTGGGCAAGCTCATAGCGGCTTTCCCGTTCCTCGCCTCGCTGGGCGTCGCCAAGGTGCAGTGGCTCAGCAATTACCCGCTCGTCACCTGCACGCTGATAAACATCTGGCTGGGCATCCCTTTCATGATGGTGGTCATCCTGGGCGGCCTGCAGTCCATTTCCTCCTCCTATTACGACGCGGCCGACATAGACGGCGCCTCCTATTTTCAGAAGCTGCGCTACATCACGCTGCCGCTGATACGCCCGGTGCTGATGCCCGCCGTCACGCTGGGCACGGTCTGGACCTTCAACAACATCAACGTCATCTACCTGGTCACCGGGCAGTCCGGCGGCACCGAGCAGGCCGACATCCTGGTCTCGGCGCTGTACAAGGCCGCGTTCACCTACAACCGCTACAGCTATTCCGCCGCTTTCGCCATCGTGATCTTCGTGATGCTGTTCCTGATCTCGGTGTTCTACCTGAAGACTTTCGACGCGGCGAAAGATGAAAGGTAGTATCAAGCATTGGGGACACCATGCGGCATGGTGTCCCCGCGCAAAGAGAACCAAATAGATATGGATAAAGAGACACAGCGGTTCAGAAGGAAGAAATTCATAAAGTACCTGCTCATCCACGCGGTCATAATCGGCTGCGCGGTGGTCTGCGTCTACCCGCTGCTCCGCATCTTTTCCATCTCCATCCGGCCCGGCGACCGCGTCATCTCCACCGACCTGTCCCTTATCCCCGACGGGGCCGGCTTCGCCGCCTACCTGCGCCTGCTCAAGGACACCATGTTCCTGCGCTGGCTCTGGAATTCCCTGCTGATAACCGTCGCCACCTCTTTCATCGGCGTCAGCCTGGCCTCCACCGCGGCCTACGCTTTCTCGCGGTTCAGGTTCCCGGGCAAGAAGGCCGGGCTGATACTGCTGCTCTCCACGCAGATGATACCGGCCGGGATGCTGATACTGCCGCTGTTCCTGATGATAATGAAGCTGGGCCTGATGAACACCTACCTCGGCATGATCATCGCCTATTCGGTGTCGTCGCTGCCGTTCAGCATCTGGATACTGAAGGGCTATTACGACACCATCCCGCGCTCGCTGGAAGAGGCGGCGCTGGTGGACGGCACCAGCCAGGTGGGCGCTTTCTGGCGCATCATCCTGCCGCTTTCCACCCCGGCTTTAAGCATCGCCTTCCTGTTCAATTTCACCACCGCCTGGAACGAATACCTGGTGGCCCGCGTGGTGCTGTTCAGCGCCAAGCAGTACACCTGGACCCTCGGGCTGTTCGAGCTGCAG
Organism: uncultured Elusimicrobiaceae bacterium; assembly: GCA_964549095.1. GTDB lineage: Bacteria > Elusimicrobiota > Elusimicrobia > Elusimicrobiales > UBA9959 > JAHJSU01. The sequence continues at coordinate 4,224 of CAZJUL010000178.1, read as the reverse complement.
GGCCAGTTCATCACGCAATGGGGCATGTTCGCGGCCGGCTCAATGCTGGTGACCGTCCCGGTGCTCGCGGTTTTCCTGTATTCGTCCAAGTGGCTGGTGTCGGGCTTAACTCTGGGCAGCGTTAAAGGCTGAAGTATCAAGCATTGGGGACACCTAGCGGCAAGGTGTCCCCGCGCCGGCGGAATCCAAGGAGTCTCTATGGCAGAAGTCAGATTTTCGAAGATCACCAAGAAATACGGCGACAATGTCATCCTGAACGGCATCGACGTGGAGATAAAAGACCACGAGTTCGTCGTGATGGTCGGACCGTCCGGCTGCGGCAAGACCACCCTGCTGCGGATGCTGGCCGGCCTGGAGGAGATAACCTCCGGCGATATACACATAGACGAAGTGCTGGTGAACAACATGCACCCCTCGAAGCGCCAGATCGCCATGGTCTTCCAGGACTACGCCCTTTACCCCCACATGACCGTGGAAGAGAACATGAGCTTCGCGCTGCGCCTGATGAAGAGGCCCAAGAGCGAGATAACGGCCCGCGTGCACGAGGCCGCTTCCATCCTGCAGCTCACCAAGCTGCTCAAGCGCATGCCCAAGCAGCTTTCCGGCGGCCAGCGCCAGCGCGTGGCCATAGGCCGCGCCATAGTCAGGAAGCCCAAGGTCTTCCTTTTCGACGAGCCGCTCTCCAACCTCGACGCGAAGCTGCGCGAAGAGATGCGCGTGGAGATAGCCAAGCTGTACCAGCGCCTCAACGCCACCATCCTCTACGTCACCCACGACCAGGTGGAGGCCATGACGCTGGCCGGCAGGATAGTGGTGATGAACCAGGGCGTGGTCCAGCAGGTGGGCACCCCCATCGAGGTGTACCGCAAGCCCGACAACCTTTTCGTCGCGGGCTTCATCGGCAGCCCCACCATGAATTTCCTGCACGGCAAAATAGCCGCCGAAGAGAACGCCCTGGTCTTCAAGAACGAATCCCTCTCCCTCCGCGTGCCCGAGTTCCTGCTGCCGGGCGGCGCCTCCAACGCCGGCCGGGAGGTGGTGCTGGGCGTCAGGCCCGACGACGTGCTGGTGGGCGCCGACGCCAGGGAGAACGCCTCCGAGCGGATAGACGGCATACTCGAGGTCAGCGAACTGCTGGGCCACAGGGAGAACCTTTACATCAAGGCCGGCGAGAACCGGATACTGGCCACGGTGGAGGCCTTCTTCAACCAGAGCCCCGGCAGCAAGGTGCCGGTGCGCTTCAATTACCCGAACATGCACGTCTTCGACAAGAAGACGGAGCAGCGGATAAACAAGTAACCCTGTATTTTGCTTTTACACATTAGGTATAATTTAGGCAGGGAAAATTTAGTTCCAATTGAAACCGGAGGTATAAAATGAAAGCAATAATAGACGCCGCGGCGTGCATAGGCTGCGGGCTCTGCGCGAGCGACTGCCCGGAAGTTTTCGAGATGACCGGCGAGAAAGCGATAGTAAAGGGCGACGTGCCCGCCGGCAAGGAAGAGGCCTGCAAGACCGCGGCCACCAATTGCCCGGTCACCTGCATTAAGTGCGAGTAGCCTGACCTTCCGCATACCCCCGCCTGAGATCTCCGTTTAGGGTCCAGGCGGGTTTTTTTCCGGCCCGGCGCCGCCCGGGCGAATCTTCATGAACACCCAGAACATCCACGCCGCCAAGCGCAACGTCGTAAAGCTCTCCGTTGTCTCCAATTCCGTGCTGGTGGTCTTCAAGCTGGCCGTGGGCCTCCTCATCGGCTCGGTTTCCGTGCTTTCGGAAGCCATCCACTCCGGCATAGACCTGGTCGCCGCGCTGATAGCGTACGTCGCCGTCCGGTCCTCCGCCAAGCCGGCCGACAAGGACCACCATTACGGCCACGATAAGTTCGAGAACGTCTCGGGTTTCGTGGAGGCCATCCTCATCTTCCTGGCCGCCGCCTGGATCATCTACGAGGCGGTGCAGAAGATCCTCCGCCCGCAGGCCATCGAGATGATAGGCTGGGGCATACTGGTCATGGGGCTTTCAGCTTTCATGAACCTGGCGGTTTCGCGGATGCTCTTTAAAGTCGGCAACGCCACCGATTCCATCGCCATCAAGGCCGACGCCTGGCACCTCCTGACGGACGTCTACACCTCCGCCGGGGTGATGGGCGGGCTGTTCCTGATCTGGATAATAGAGCTGCTCTGGGTGGGGCACCACGTGCACTGGATAGACCCGGCTATAGCCATCCTGGTGGCGCTGATGATAATAAAGGCGGCCTACGAACTGACCGCCCAGTCGATGGGCGACCTGCTCGACGGCGCGCTCCCCAAAGAGGACAACGCGAAGATAGAAAAGCTTATCGGCGCGCAGAAAGGCGTTATCAGTTTCAAGAACCTGAGGACCAGGAAGGCCGGGGCCACCCGGTTCATAGAGTTCGACATACTGGTGGACGGGAAGATGCCGGTGGTGGACGCCCACGCGCTGACGGACCTCATCATCGCCGCCATAGACGCGTCTTTTGCCGGCGCAAAAGTCACTATACACATCGAGCCCTGCGAGAAGAAGTGCCCGGAAGATTGCCTGCCCAACTGCGCGGAACCCAAAAAATAGAGCTGCCCGCCGCCCGTCAGCCCGCCGTTTTCGGCTGCGGCTGTTCTTCGTCCTTTATCGGCAGCTTGAAGATCACCAGTATGCCGGGTATGGTGAGGATGCAGACCCACAGGAAGAAGTGCTTGTACCCCACCGCCTGCTGCAGCATCCCGCTGATCATGCCGGGCACCATCATCCCCAGCGCCATGATGCCGGTGGAGATGGCGAAATGGGCCGTCTTGAATTTCCCCCTGCAGATCATCATCAGGTAGACGGTGAAGGCCGTCAGGCCGATGCCGTAGCCCAGCTGCTCCGCCGCCACCAGCAGCGGCACCGTGCCCCAGGGCATCTGGAGCGGCGCCGCGAATTTCGCCCCGATGAGCGGCAGCCCGGACAGCCAGGTCAGGTCCAGGTTCAGGAAGGTGAGCGCGGGCATGGAATAGGACATGTAGAGGTAGAACACGTCGGGGACGTGCAGCGTGAACACCATCGGCCACAGGCATTTCCTGAAGCCGTACTTCGAGATCAGCCAGCCGCCCAGCACCCCGCCGACTATGAGCACTATCATCCCGACGGTGCCGTAGATTATGCCCACCTCAGCCGTCGGAATGGCCAGCCCGCCTTTTTCGGCGGCGTCCAGCAGGAAGGGCTGCGTCATCTTCAGCAGCATGGCCTCCGCCAGCCGGTAGAACAGGATGAAGGCCACTATGTAGCCGATGCCGTCCTGGGTGAAATAAGTGATGAAGGCTTCGTTGAAGGAATTCCCCTCCTGCGACATCTTCGCCTTCAGGCGCGGGAAGATATAGGCCCGGCAGGCGAAGAAAAGCGCCGCGACGAGGACGGCTGCGGTGGCCAGCTTGGCCCAGACCCCGTGCAGGCTGGTGAAAAGCCAGGTGATCGCCCCGGCCGCGGCCAGGTAGCCCAGCAGCGGCAGGATGCCGGCGAATTTGAATTCGGCCTTTGGCGTATCCTCGGCCGGGTGCGGCAGCGCCAGCTTGTGGTACAGGAATAGCGCGGCGAAGATAGCCGCCGAGATGGTGAGCATCGCGCCCCAGCTGGCCGCCGCGGTGGCGCCAGCTTCCTGCATCTTGCCGGCCCGGAACACCAGGAAGCCGGTGCCGAAGATCATCGCGAAGCGGTAGAACATGGTGCGGATGCCGACGAAGAAAGCCTGGTACTCCTTGGTCAGCGCCAGCATGTAGAAGCCGTCCGTCGCAATGTCGTGCGTAGCCGAAACGAAGGCGCCGACGGCGAAGGAGAACAGCGAGATGGCGAAGAAATGCTGGCCGGTCAGCGAAAGGGCCGAGGCCCCCAGGCAGCAGGCCAGGATGAGCTGCGTGTAGACCACCCAGCTGCGGCGCGTGCCGTACATGTCCACCATCGGGCCCCAGAGCATCTTGAGCACCCAGGGCAGGTAAAGCCAGCTGGTCCAGAAGGCCATCTCCGCGTTGGAGACGCCCATGTTCTTGTAGAGGATGACCGAAACCGAATTTATCAGGATGTAGGGCAGCCCCTCGGCGAAATAAGTGGTGGGCACGAAAAGCCAGGGATTGCGTTTTTCAGCTTTCGAGAGCATGGTTTCTCCTGTCAAAAAGCGGACCGGTACCTGTCAATTATATAAAATTGCCGCCGCGGGTATCCCGCCGGCGGGAAGGG
>CAZJUL010000177.1:3096-6112 GCA_964549095.1 uncultured Elusimicrobiaceae bacterium | reverse complement strand
AGCCGGCCGCCGCAGTTCTGCCCGGAAAGCCCGGCCCCGAAGCCGTTAAGGCAAAGAAGAAAGCCGGCTTGCTGGAGGCGGCCAGGAAAAAACTGGGTCTGGATAAGATAGTCGGCACGCTGAAGAACCTGATGAAAAGGCGCGAGAAACGGGTTTCCAGCCTGCAGGAGCCGGGCGAAGCGATGGGCGGGGGACCGGAGAGGCGGCTGAAAGAGGAAGCCGCAAATAAGCTGGCCCAGGACAACCTGGACAAGAAGCGGGACGAGCTCGAAAAGAAAAAAAAGGCGGTCCTCCCGGCCCCCGGCGGCCGGAAAAAGCGGGCAGTACCCGCCAAGACCGGGCTTCCGTAATAATACCGAGCAAGGCGGGCATAACTCCTAATAGCCGCCGGCCCGTCGAAGGGCTATACTAATCTCAGGACGCCTTTGCGGCCGGAAAAAGCGGACCGGTTTTATACCCGGGGGGCTGAAAACACTGGCGGCCGCCGGAGCGAAGCAGCACAAAAACAACGGTAATAACAGGAGAACTTACATGAAAGCGATATTTTACATATTCCTGCTGGCGGCCGCGGCGCTGCTGGCGACGGGCGCGCACGCGCAGGCGTCGAGACTGGACGACGGCATAGTAAGAGCCGCCAAACAGTCATACGTGTTCAAGCATTACCTTAAGGCCGAGGATATAAAGATAGAATCCAAAGAAGGCGCCGTCACTTTGACGGGGCTCGTGGCCGCGGACTACTACAGGGCTCTGGCCCAGGGTATCGTGACCGATCTTCCCGGCGTCAAAAGCGTGGACAACCGGCTGGAAGTAATAGGCGCCGCCCCAACGGCGAACTCCGACGCGTGGCTGCGCGACAAGGTCAAAGCCACGCTGCAGTTCCATTGGAGCGTGAGCGTCGCCACGACGGAGGTGGACGTAAAGGACGGCATTGTGACGCTGCGCGGCTCCGCCGCCAGCCAGGCGCAAAAGGACCTGACGGGAGAATACGCCATGGATGTCGAAGGGATCAAAGGCGTCACGAACAATATCGCCGTAGATGGCGCCCCTAAAAAAAAGGTCCAGACGACGCGTGAAAAGATCGACGACGTTTCCGTTTCCGCCCTCGTCAGGATGGCCCTGCTGCTGCATCATTCTACCAACGCCCTCTATACCACGGTCGCGACGAAGCGCGGCGTGGTGACGGTGGGCGGCAAGGCCAAGACCGAAGCCGAAAAGGGCCTGGTGACCAGGATAGCGAAAGACGTGAGCGGCGTGAAAAGCGTAAAGAACGAGATGAGCGTCGAATAAAGGGACGCATTACGGACGGTCCGGACGAAAACGGCGCGGGCCGGGTCTTACTAACAGCCTGTCAACAGGTTGGCAACTTGCGGCTGGTCCGCCCGCGCGGCGGAAACCGCGGTACCGGAAAGGAGGAACACATGCTGTGGACGATATCCGTGGTGCTGGTAATTCTTTGGGTGCTGGGGCTGCTTAGCGGCCATACGCTGGGTAATTACATCCATATACTGCTGGTCATCGCCGTCGTTACCGTGCTGGTCAGGGTGATCAGGGGGGAAAAGATCCTGAAGTGAGCCGGCCACCGCGAAGACGCGGGGCGGCCGGGAAAGGAGCAATTGTCATGAAAAAAAGAAACTTAATTATACACTCGGTCGCGATCCTTGCGATGGCCTTCGGCTTCGCGGCCTGCGCGACGACGACCAAACATGAGAGCACGGGCGAATATATCGACGATTCGGTCATCACTACCAAGGTCAAGACAAGGCTCGCCGCGGACGATTTCTTCAAGTCGTTCCAGATCAGCGTCGATACCTACCAGGGCATAGTGCAGCTGGGCGGCTTCGTTGATTCCAAAAAGACCGTGGACAAGGCGGTCGAGATCGTAAAGGGCGTAGACGGGGTCAGGTCCATAAAGAATAACCTGATAGTTAAATAGCCGGCCCCCAAACTTTGCCCGATGGAGGCGTAATATGCAGAGATGGAACCTTGCGGACTGGGCCCGAATGGGCAAGGCGCTTGGATTGAATAATAACACCCACCACGGCGCCGAAGTGAACGAGCCGGCCGCCGGCTCCGCGGCCGCGGAGAAAGGCGTGCGGCGGACCAGCCATAAACGGCGGGCAAAAAAACGGGAATAAGCGCGGGGCTCCCGCCATTGAGAGAAGAGATCTCCGTCCATGACCGAACATAGCTCTTCCCCGGGTGGAACGCGCTTCCTCACAGGCGCGGCCTCGCTCGTCGTTATCATCTGGGGCATCAACCAGGCGCAGTCGGCCCTGGCGTCCTCCCTGGTCGCCGTCTTTCTGGCTATACTCGGGACTCCGCTGGTGCGGTGGCTCGAGCGGAAACGCTTTCCCTCCGTCACCGCGGTGCTGCTGGTGCTTGGGGGCATGCTGGCCGTGCTGCTCTCCGCCGCGGGACTCGTAGGCTCGTCCCTGGGCGGTTTCAGCGAAGCCCTGCCTTCCTATCAGCTGCGCATGGAGGAGCGGGCGTCGGCGCTTACCGCGCTGCTGGCAAAAAAAGGCGTCCATATCACGGATAAGGCGGTGCTCGAATATCTCAATCCGGCGGCGGTGATGAAGCTTTTCGTGGGCACGCTCGGGGGGCTGGGCTCGGTGGTCTCGAATCTCGTCCTGATCATGCTGACGGTCCTGTTCATCCTGCTCGAAGCCTCAAGTTTCCCGGTCAAGCTGCGCGCCGTCCTCGGCGAACCCCGGCTCAGGTTCCCGGAGTTCACGCAGTTCGTCGACGATATACAGCGCTATATGCTGGTCGCTACGGGGCTTAACCTGGCCGCCGGCGTACTGATCGGGATATGGCTTGCCGTCCTCGGAGTGGATTCTCCCGTTCTCTGGGGTTTCCTGGCTTTCCTGCTCCTGTATATACCGCATATCGGCTCTATCCTCGCGGCGGTCCCCGCGGTCAGCCTCACCCTGGTCCAGTTCGGGATAGGGCGCGCCGCGCTGGTCGCCGCCGGCTATGTGGCCATTGCTTTCACGATCGGGAACGTGATCTGGCC
>CAZJUL010000177.1:0-3086 GCA_964549095.1 uncultured Elusimicrobiaceae bacterium | reverse complement strand
TCATGGGCCGCAAGTTATCCCTCTCCACGCTGGTCGTATTCCTCTCCCTTATCTTCTGGGGAAGGATGCTCGGCCTGCTGGGCGCGGTCCTGTGCGTACCGTTCACTATGACGCTGAAGTTCCTGTTCGAGAACCACGAGCGCACGCGCTGGCTGGCCGTCCTGCTCGGCCCCGGGATACCCGCCAAAAAAGGAGGCGGTCCTGAAAGCTGAAACTTCCCCGGCCGTTATCCGTACGGTCCAGGCAGCCGCCGGGGAAACGCCGCCGGTTCAGGAACACCGGATCCCGCTGGCCGCCAAGGCGGCCGCGACCGCTTTTCTCGCCGTCCTCGTTCCAGTCTACCTCCACGCCTACGGGCCCACCAATTTCTTATGGTTCTGTGACGCCGCGCTCATCCTTACGGTAGCGGGTATGTGGCTGGAAAGCCCGCTGCTTATCAGCATGTGCGCGGTCGGTATCCTGCTCCCGCAATGCCTCTGGCTCGCCGATTTCGGCCTTCACCTTATGGGGTTCCGGCTGATGGGCATGACCGACTACATGTTCGAACCCCGGCTGACCCTTTTCCTCCGCGGGCTTTCGCTTTTTCACGGCTGGCTGCCGCTGCTGCTGGTCTGGCTGCTGGGCCGCCTCGGCTACGACAAACGGGCCCTTTACGCCTGGACCGGGCTGGCCGCGGCGCTGGTGCTCGTCTCCTACTTCTTTACCCCGCCGGCCGGCGCCCGTTTGGCCGATCCCGACATCCCGGTCAACCTGAATTATATTTACGGCTTCAATGACCGGCGGCCGCAGGCCTGGGTGAGCCAGAACCTTTATATCGTCCTTTGGCTCGCCGCGCTGTGGCTTGCCGCCTTTCTTCCCGCCCACCTCGCCTTGCGCAGGCTCTTCGCCGCGGCGCCGTCCCGCTGAATTACGCCGGGATCCGGCTTCCGTAATACTACCTAGGAGGACAGGCATAACTCCTAATAGATGCCGTGTCCGCGAATGTTTATACTGGTTAAAAGCCCGCGTATTGCAGGAGAAAAATATGAAGACAGTATTGGCGATAGCGTTGACAGCCTGTTTCATCCAGCTGGCCATTGCGCTGAATGATCCGGTGCAGGGCCAGTTGTCCCAGCCGTCAATGGAGACCACGACACAGCTTGCTCCCCGGCAGCTTGTCGCGGTCTCGACCGTGTCCGCGCCGGTCAGCACCGCCACGGCTCCGGGAGCCGAAGGTTTCCGGCCTTTCATCGCCCCTCAGCCGGCGTTCAAGGGAACGGCCGCGGGCCAGCCCGCCCCCCAGCCGCCTGTCGTCGAGGCTTCGACCCGCCCCGAACCGACGGTCTTCGCCCCGCCTCCGGGAGCCGACGGCTTCCGGCCTTTTCTGTTCCCCGAGGCGCCGGCAGTTCCCAAAGGACCCGGAGTGGAGCCGGCCCAGCCTGAAACGGATCCCATCATGCGTCTGACCCTGGAGCAGCTCCGGCAAAAGCACCGCGACGCCGTGGCCGACCTTAAAAAGATGCAGGCTGAAGAACTAAAGAAGATCAAGGAAAGATTAAAAGGGCTGACGCGGGCCGAAATACACAAGGCCCTGGACGCCAAGAAAGCGGAACACAAAGCCGCCCGCAAGGCGCTGGAAGAGGCCAATAAGGCCGAGCTGGAGAGATATAAAAAGAACCTTCCCAAGCCGATGGAAAATTAGCCGGTTTCAAAGCAGCGGCGGGATGCGGGGTCCCGCCTGTATTCGACGGTAATGTAAACGGAGGCATATGACAAAAACAGGAAAGATGATAGGGGCCGGCATCGGCCTGACGGCCATCGCCGCGCTGGGCACCTACCTGCTGTACGGCAAGAGGGGCGAGAAGAACCGGGAAATAATAGCCGGCTGGATGCTCAAGCTGAAGGGCGAGGTCCTGGAAAAAGTTGAAGAGATCAAGGAGATAAACGAGGCGGAGTACTATAAGATAGTGGACGAGGTCACGGCGCGCTACTCGCGGCTTGGAAAAGTCGGCGCCGGCGAACTGAAGCGTTTGAAGGAAGACCTCAGGGATGCGTGGAAGCACCTGAGCAAAGAACTGCAGTAACCCGGAACACCGCGGGGCATTGCGCCGGGAAAGCGCGTTAAAGGACGCGCGGATCCCCGGCGCGGAGCCGCGCTTTTTAACCTAAATCCTGCAGTTGAAGATAGTTCTCATTAGAGATATCAAGGGACAGAATTATCCTGCAGGATTCACCCGCGAAGCGGGCGAATGGCGGAGCGCTATGCGCGAGCGCCATTCGGGTGTATGCCGCCCGCAGGGCGCCCGCTATGCGGGCGGAAAACTTCAGCTGAAGTTTTCCGGCCAGAGCGGGTTTCGCGGTTTTCGGCCGCGGAGTGGAGGCTGCCGACACTGTATCCGCGGCGGCCGGGCGGGGGAAAAGCCGGGGAAACAGGCGAGGTCCGCCCACAATGCTGAAGACCCATTGTTTTTGTATAATGAATCTATCTCAACACAGCGGAGGTACTATGGCTCAAACGCTTACGACCGTGTCTTACAAGGAACTTGGTTTCGTGAACACCAAAGAGATGTTCGCCAAGGCCAACAAGGAAGGCTTTGCCGTTCCCGCCTACAATTTCAACAACATGGAGCAGCTGCAGGCCATACTGACCGCCTGTGTCAGGAGCCGCTCGCCGGTGATACTGCAGATCTCCAAGGGCGCGCGCGATTACGCCAACGCCACGCTGCTGCGCTGGATGGGCCGCGGCGCGATGGAGATGATAAAGGAAATGAAGGAAGGCCCCGTGCCGGTGGCCCTGCACCTGGACCACGGCGACACTTTCGAGCTGTGCAAGTCGTGCATAGACAACGGCTTCTCCTCGGTGATGATAGACGGCTCCAGCCATTCCTACGAGGACAACATAAAGCTCACCCGGCAGGTGGTGGAGTACGCGCGCCAGTTCGACGTGACCGTGGAAGGTGAACTGGGCGTGCTGGCCGGCATCGAGGACGAGGTGCAGTCGGAGCATTCCCACTACACCGACCCGGCGCAGGTAGAGGATTTCGTGAAGCGCACCGGCGTGGACTCGCTGGCCATCTCCATCGGCACCAGCCACGGCGCCTTCAAGT
>CAZJUL010000176.1:0-6175 GCA_964549095.1 uncultured Elusimicrobiaceae bacterium | reverse complement strand
CCCCGCCGGTACAGGCGGCGCCGGTTCCGCCTGAACAGCCCGCCGCGGCACCGCTGCCGCCGCCCGTAGCGCGGCCCGCGCCGCAAAAAGCGGCGGGACGCCGCCCGGCGCTGTTGACCGCGCTGGCCGTCCTGGCTCTGGCGGCCGCCGGCGCCGTCCTTTGGCGGCACTTCGCCCCGGCCGCGCCGGCCCACAGGGTTTTCCCGCTTTCTTACCCGCAGACCGCCGGCCTCGCAGTAAAAGGCCGGTCCGTTCTTTCCGCGGACCCGCAAAGGCAGCTGCTGTTCACGATGTCGCGCGAGGACGCGCAGGTGGCCGCCGTGCAGAAATTCCCGAACAGGCGCCTGAGCGGGCTGGCGGCCGGGGACGGCTGCCTCTGGAGCTCGGACCGGGAGCGGATCTACCTGCACGGCCCGGACGAAGAGCACCCGGTGCTGCGGTCTTTCGAGAACCCCAGCCGCTCTCCCGGGGCCCTCTACTGGTCCGACGGCCTGCTCTGGGTCGGGGACTACCGCAGCGCCATGGTTTCCAAGTACGCCGCGGGTGAAGAGCTGGTGCTGGTAAAGCAGTACGCGCTGCCGGGGCCCGCGCCGGCCGGGATCTACGTTTCCGGGAACCTCCTGTGGGTCCTGGACCCCGCCGCCAACAGGATAACCAGGTACCTGCTGGGCCCGGCGCTCAGCAAGGCCGATTCGCTGGACCTGAAGCCGCTTCTTCCTTCCGGCTCACGGGCCACCGGTTTTACCGCGGACGGCCCCGACCTGTTCCTGCTCACCGAGAACCCGGCAGAGCTGCACCGCGTGGACCTGGCGAAATTAAAAACCCCCGCTTTCCTGAAAGAGGACTGGTAGCCGCCAGCCGATTAGTTGTAAAATAACCGGATGGAAGCGCCTGGGTCCAGGCGCCGCGGGCCCGCCGTTCACGGCCCTCCCGTCTCAGCGCTTACCTCATCTATATTATGGCCGGCGAAAGAGGGTTTTCGGTAAATATCTCCAAAAAACTGGGCGAGATGCTCGTCTCGTCCGGCCTCATCACGGCCGCCCAGCTGGCCGAGGCCCTGGACATGCAGAAGACCAGCGGCGTCAAGCTGGGCCACCTGCTGGTGCATAAGAAATACATAGACGAGAGGAAGCTGCTCGGCTTCCTGAGCAGGCAGTTCGGCATAGAGTTCGTTGACCTGAACGCCAAGGCGATAAACGACGACATAGTAAGGATCATCCCCGAGAACATCGCCCGGCGCTACAACCTGATCGCGGTGGAGAAGCTGGAGAACAAGCTGAAGGTCGCGATGGAGGACCCGCTGAACATCGTGGTCCTGGACGACCTGAAGATGATGACCGGCTACGACGTGAAGGCCGTGTTCGGCGCCGAAAGCGATATCATAGCGGCCATAGACAAATATTACGGGACCAAGTCCTCTAAAGAGGCGCTGGACGACATCCTGCGGATGACCGGCAGCGGGACCGCCGACGTGTCCGTGGTTTCCGAGGATTCGGCGAAGGGCGGCGGCGAGGACCTGCACTCCCTGGAGGAGAAGGGGGAGGAGGCGCCGATAATACAGATGGTGAACCTGATCATCTCGTCGGCCATCAAGGCCCACGCTTCCGACATCCACATAGAGCCGACCTACAAGGACACCAAGGTCCGCTTCAGGATAGACGGCGTGCTGCACGCTCAGCCCTCCCCGCCTAAGAAATTCCATAACGCCATCACCAGCCGCATCAAGATCATGTCCGGCCTCGACATCTCAGAGCGGCGCCTGCCGCAGGACGGCCGCACCAAGCTCAAGATAGACAACCACGAGATAGACCTGCGCGTTTCCGTGCTGCCCTGCGGCCCGGGCGAAAAGATAGTAATGCGGATACTCGATTCCTCAGGGCTGAAGCTCAGGCTGGACGACCTGGGCTTCGAGCCGGAGAACCTGGCGGTTTTTTCCAAGTGCATCAAGGCGCCGCACGGCATCATCCTGGTGACGGGGCCCACCGGCTCCGGCAAGTCCACCACCCTTTATTCGGCCCTGGCCACCATGAACGAGCCGGACGTCAACATCGTGACCATAGAGGACCCGATAGAATACCAGCTGGAGGGGATAAACCAGGTAGGCGTCAACACGGACGTGGGGCTGACCTTCGCCGCCGGCCTGCGGTCGTTCCTGCGGCAGGACCCCGACATCATCATGGTGGGCGAGATCAGGGATTTTGAGACGATGGCCATCGCCATCAACGCCGCCATGACCGGCCACCTGGTGTTCTCCACGCTGCACACCAACGACGCGCCGGGCGCCATAACGCGCATCGGCATGATGGGCGTTGAGCCTTTCCTGACCTCCAGCACCCTGCTGATGGTGGTGGCCCAGCGGCTGGTGCGCTCCATCTGCAAGAACTGCAAGGAAACCTACGAAGTGAAGCCGGAACTGATGTCCGGCCTGGGGGTGTCGAAAACGCTCCTTGATAATAACACTAAAAATGGTAAAATAATTTTATCAAGAGGCAGGGGCTGCGACGCCTGCGCCAAGACCGGCTACAAGGGCCGGATGGGCATACACGAGATACTGGAAGTCAACGACGTCGTCCGCGGGCTTATAATCGAAAAGGCCCTGGTCTCGAGGATAAAGGACGCGGGGCGCAGGAACGGCATGATAACCCTGAGGGAATCGGCCGTAAGGAAGCTTTTCGCGGGCCTCACCACCGTCGAGGAAGTGATAAGGGTTACGGCATCGGACGTAGATTGAGCCGTTTTACAGGAGCCAACAAATGGTAACAATGAGCGAGCTGTTCATAATGATGCACGAGAAGAACGCGTCGGACATCCACCTGACGGCCGGCGCGACCCCGATGCTGCGCATCGACGGCGACCTGGTCCAGACCCCTTTCGAAAAGCTCACCCCCGAGATGTGCCAGCCCCTGGTCTTTTCGCTGATGACCGACGCGCAGCGCCAGCGCTTCGAGGCCACCAACGAACTGGACTTCGCTTTCGGCATCAAGGGCCTGGGCCGCCTGAGGATGAACGCCTACCGGCAGCGCGGCGTGGTCGGCTCGGCCATCCGCTCCATCCCCTCGAAGTACAAGACCTTCGAGGAGCTCAACCTCCCGCCCGTCGTCTACGACCTGATGAAGCTGACCAAGGGCCTGCTGCTCATCACCGGCCCCACCGGCTCCGGCAAATCCACGACTTTGGCCTCGATGATAGACTACCTGAACGAGAACCGGAACTACCACATCATCACCATCGAGGACCCGATAGAATACGTGCACACGCACAAGAAGAGCATCGTGAACCAGCGCGAGGTCGGCTCCGACACCGAGACCTTCGGCTCCGCCCTGCGGCACGTGCTCCGGCAGGACCCCAATGTCATCCTGGTCGGCGAAATGCGCGACCTTGAGACCATAAGCGCGGCCCTGAACATCGCCGAAACCGGCCACCTGGTCTTCGCCACCCTGCACACTTCCGACGCCGCGCAGACCATCAACCGCATCATCGACGTTTTCCCGCCGCACCAGCAGGAGCAGATCCGCGTGCAGCTCTCGTTCGTGCTGCAGGCCGTTTTCGCCCAGCAGCTGCTCGGCGCCGCCTCCGGCACGGGCCGCGTGCTCGCCTGCGAGGTCATGTTGGCCACCTCGGCCGTCAAGAACCTCATCCGCGAACAGAAGGTGGAGCAGATCAACACCGTCATCCAGACCGGCGGCAAGTACGGCATGGTCACGATGAACCAGGCCCTGGTGGAACTCTACAAGAAACAGAAGATCACCTACCAGGAAGCCGTCACCCGCTCCGCGGACCCCGAAGACCTGAAGAAGCTGCTCCAGAAAACGCTGTCGGTGAGCAGCTGAGAGCGCGGGGATAGACCTTGCCGGTGGCGAGTTCAGGGGCTGAAGATGCCGGCGGGGTTGGAACAGTCGTGCGGCGTTCATTGGGCAAACGGCAAGGTCTGTCCCCAATGCTTGGCACTCCGATTTTAGAAACCAAATGAACTTCGCCTACAAAGCCAGAGACGCCAGCGGCAAGATGATCGAGGGAGAAGTCGAGGCCGGCGATCAAAAAGCCGCCATGGCCCGGCTCCGCGACCAGAAGCTGTCGGTCACGGAGATAGAGCAGAAAGCCAAGAAGAAGAAGTTCTTCAAGGACAAGGTCCAGTCCAAGGACGTGGTCATCTTCTCGCGGCAGCTCTCCACCCTGGTGTCCGCCGGCGTGCCTATCGTGCAGGGCCTGAACATACTGGGCGAGCAGGCCGAGAACCCCGCCTTCAAGACCGTGGTGCTGGCGCTGCGTACCGACATCGAGTCCGGCCTTTCCATCGCCGAGGGCATGAAGAAACACCCCCAGGCGTTCACCGAGCTTTACGTGGCCATGATAAAGGCCGGCGAGGTCGGCGGCATCCTGGATACCATCCTGGAGCGCCTCTCGGGCTTCCTGGAGGCCTCCGAGGCCCTCAAGGCCAAGGTCAAAAGCGCCATGATGTATCCCGCCATAGTGGGCGGCGCCGCCGTGTTCATAACGGTCTTCCTGATCCTGTTCGTCATCCCCATCTTCAAGGATATCTTCGGCGGCTTCGGCGCTGAGCTCCCGCTCCCGACCAGGATCGTGGTGGGCATTTCCGACACGCTGCGCGCCTACTCCATTTACCTGGGTATAGGCCTGGGCGGCATAATCTACGGCTTCAAAAGATGGCTCAAGACGGAGCAGGGGCAGGCTAAATTCGACGATATCTCGCTGAAGCTGCCCGTGGTCGGCATGCTGCTGAAGAAAGTGGCCATCGCCAAGTTCACGCGCACGCTGGGCACGCTGGTGAAATCCGGCGTGCCTATCCTGCAGGGCCTGGAAACTGTGGCCAAGACCGCCGGGAACAAGACCATAGAACGGGTCATCAATTCCAGCCGCGATTCCATCCGCGAGGGCGGCAGGATCTCCGACCCGCTGAAAAAGGCCGGTATCTTCCCGCCGATGGTCATACAGATGATAAGCGTGGGCGAAGAGACCGGCGGCCTGGACAACATGCTTACCAAGATAGCCGATTTTTACGACCAGGAAGTGGACACGGCCGTCAAGGGCCTGACCTCGATGATAGAGCCCCTGATCATGATGGTGATGGGCGTAGTCATAGGCACCATAGTCATAGCCATGATGATGCCGATGTTCTCGATGGGGGAACTTGCCGGCAAAGAATAAGCATTGGGGACAGACCTTGTTCTTTTGCGTGATCAGTTGCTGCTAACCCGCCTGAAACAGTAATTCTATCAGAATCTTAAAAACAAGGGGACAAGGTCTATCCCCGACTTTTAGGGTCCGGCTTTTCAGCCCCGCGTTCAGCGGGGCTTTTTCTTTTCTTTAGCCAGGAGGCGGGCTTTGGTCTTCAGGCCGCCGGGCGCGGAGAAACCGCCGAGGGAGCCGTCGGAACTGATCACGCGGTGGCATGGCACCGCCGGCGCGAAAGGGTTCTTGCCCAGCGCCGAGCCCACGGCCCTGGCCGCGCCGGGGCGGCCTATGCGCCGCGCTATCCAGCCGTAGCTGCGGGTCTCTCCGGCGGGAATGGCCATGCAGGCCCGCCACACCGCCCGCTGGAACGGGGTGTAGGCCTTCATCAGCTCGATTACGTTTTTCTTCAAGCTAATCTCCCAGCAGGCCGCCCAGCATGTTCTTCTGTTCCTGCCAGCGCGCCCTGCAGTCGGGGCTGAACTGGTAATACGGCTTGCCGGCCCCGTCCACCCACACCGCCGCCGTGCCCTTCATCCGCCCGAGCAGCTGGAAGGCCTTTTCCCGGCCCATCACGCTCAGGGCGGCCGAAGCCAGGAAGTCGTCGTTGTCTATGCCGGGATAATAGATCGTGAGGCTGGAAAAGTTCTCGACGGGATAGCCGGTGCGCAGGTCGAGGATGTGCGAGTAGAGCTTGCCGTCGATCTCCACGAACATGTCCCGGCCGGACGAGGACATCATCATGCCGTCCCTGAAATAGAACCGGCCGAAGATCTTCGTCTTGTCCAGCGGGTGCGGCACGCGGTACTGCCAGTTCCTGTCGCCGAAGACCATGGTGTTCCCGCCCAGCCGCAGCTGCACCGGGTAGGAGGGGGCCCTTTTTTGCAGTATCCTGTAGGCGCGCTCGAAGCAGTAGCCGCGCAGCAGCCCGCCCATGTTCACCTGCACAGCCCGGGTGAAGCGCACCCTTTTTTTGACCGTGTCT
>CAZJUL010000175.1:0-6191 GCA_964549095.1 uncultured Elusimicrobiaceae bacterium | reverse complement strand
CGGCGACTCTTTCGAATGGGATTTCAAGGACCAGCCCCCGGAGCTCTGGAACCAGTTCCAGACCGATATGCGCGAGGGCACCCATATCCGCGTCCATCCGCTGCTGCACTGGACCGAAGCGGACGTCTGGCGGTACATACGCCAGGAAAAGATCCCGATGATAAAGCTTTACTTCGCCAGGAACGGGCTGCGCTACCGCAGCCTGGGCTGCCTGCCGTGCACCGCCCCGATAAATTCGGAGGCCGCGACCATAGACGAGATCATCGCCGAGCTTGAGCGGACCCATACCAGCGAGCGCGCGGGGCGCGCCCAGGACAAGGCCGACGAATACGCCATGCAGAAGCTCCGGGTCGAAGGATACATGTAACCGGGGACTGTCCCGATTTACCGGCCCGCCGCAGGCGGGCGGTAGAATGGGACTGTCCCCTGACTATAAGGCACTGAAGATGTATCAGGAAATAAAAATCGTCATAGCCGGCCACGTGGACCACGGCAAATCCACGCTGGTGGGCCGCCTGCTTTGCGACACCGGGCAGGTGCACGCCGACAGGAAGAAGAAGGTCGAGCGCAAGTGCAAGCGGGACGGGAAGCGCTTCGAGTTCGCCTTCCTGCTGGACG
Source organism: uncultured Elusimicrobiaceae bacterium (assembly GCA_964549095.1). Classification (GTDB taxonomy): domain Bacteria; phylum Elusimicrobiota; class Elusimicrobia; order Elusimicrobiales; family UBA9959; genus JAHJSU01. The sequence continues at coordinate 5,573 of CAZJUL010000175.1, read as the reverse complement.
CCTTCGAAGAAGAGCAGGACCAGGGCGTTACCATCGACGCCACCGAAACCCGCTGGGACTTCGGCGGCCGGCGCTTCCTGCTGATAGACACGCCCGGCCACAGGGAATTTTCCAAGAACATGGTCACCGGCGCGTCGCGCGCCGACGCGGCGATACTGCTCATAGACGCGGCCGAAGGCATACGGGAGCAGTTCCGCCGCCACGGCCACATACTGGCCATGCTGGGCATAACGCGCGTCATCGTGGCCGTCAACAAGATGGACCTGGCCGAATGCAACGCGCGGAAATTCGCCGCTATCAAGACCGAGGCCACGGCTTTCCTTACCGGCATAGGCATCCCGCCTGCGGCGATCATCCCCGTCAGCGCCGTGCACGGCGACAACCTGCTCAAAAAAAGCCGCAAAATGCCCTGGTACGGCGGCAAAACGCTGGCCGGCGCGCTGCTGGACATAAAAGTTTCGCGGAACCCGGCCTCGGAACCGCTCAGGTTCTCGGTGCAGGACGTCTACAAGTTCGACGAAAAAAGGATCTACGCCGGCAGGGTGGAATCCGGGATCATCAGGAAGGGGGAAGAAGTCAAATTCCTGCCCTCGGGGCAGACCGCGCGCGTAAAGACCATAGAAAGATGGCGCGAGCCAGGCGCCAGGGCCGCGAAGCACGGCGACTGCGTGGGCATCACGCTCACCGACCAGCTTTTCGTGGAGCGCGGGGAAGTGGCGGCGGGGCTAGCGCACGCGCCGGAAGCGGCGGATACTGTGCGGGCGAATATATTCTGGATGGGCGACCGCCCTCTGAAGGCCGGCCGCGAGTACAGGTTCCGGCTGGCCGCCCAGGAAGCCGGCTGCAGGCTGGTTTCCGTTGAGAACGTGATAGACGCCGAGACTTTCGAGAAAGTGGACGCGTCCGGCGACGAGATAGCCCGGAATAATATGGGCGACGTCACGCTGCAGCTGGACCGGCCCGTGGTCCACGACGCTTTTTCCAAAGCCCCGGCCATGGGCCGGTTCGTCTTGGCGGACGACGGGCGGGTGTCCGGCGGCGGCATCATCCTGGCGGACACGCAGGCCAGGTTCTCCTGGCGCGAGATAAAGGACCGCAAGATCTTCACGGAGCGGAGCGCCGTCACCAAAGAGACGCGCGCCAAGCGCAACGGCCACCCGGGCTGCGCCATCTGGCTGACCGGCCTGCCGGGCTCCGGCAAGTCCACCATAGCCCGGGAGCTGGAGAAGCGCCTGTTCAACATGGGCGCGCAGGTCTACACCCTGGACGGCGACAATATCCGGCACGGCATAAACAGGGACCTGGGCTTCTCGTCCGAGGACCGCGCCGAGAACATACGGCGCCTGAGCGAGATAGCCGCGCTTTTCGCGGACGCCGGGCTGGCCGTGATAACGGCCTTCATCTCGCCGTTCGAATCCGACCGGGAAAAAGCGCGGAAGACCATAGGCGCGAAGAATTTTATAGAAGTGTTCGTCGACTGCCCGCTGGAGGTCTGCGAACAGCGGGACCCCAAGGGCCTTTATAAGAAAGCGCGGCGCGGCGAGCTGCTCAGTTTCACCGGCGTGCATTCGCCTTATGAGCGCCCGGCCAAACCGGACCTGACGCTGCGCACGGACAGGATGGACCCCGGCGAAGCGGTCGCTAAAATAATAGAGTTCCTGAAACTCCGTGAGAAAGTAAAATGAAAAAGAACCTCCGCGCAGAACCTTCCCAGGCCCATTTTTCCAGGCGCGCGCCGAAATACGACGCGTCCGCCAGCTGGGTGTGCGACGAAAAACTTATCTCTAAAATGCGCGCCCTTGCCCGGCCGGGCCGCACCTCGGTGGTCCTGGACCTGGCTATAGGCACCGGCAGGATAGCCGCGGCCTTCAGGGGCCGGGCCAAAGCCGTGATAGGGCTGGACGCCTGCGCCCGAATGTCGGCCGGCCGCGGGGCCGCGGACTGCCTGGTGCTGGCCCGCGCGGAGCAGATGCCCTTCCCGGACGCCTCTTTCGACATCTGCACCTGCCGCCAGGGGCTGCAGTTCATGGACCTGGAGAGAGCGCTTTCCGAAATTCGGCGGGTGCTGAAGCCCGGCGGCCGGGCGGTGCTGTGCCACCTGACCTCATACGGCGGCGCGGACGACGGGACGGCGTTCCTGGTGCAGCGGCTCCGGAACCCGGCCAGGAAGAATTTCTTTTCGCCCGGCGATCTCGCGCGCGCCGCGGGCAGGTATTTCTCCGGGGTGAAGACTTTCGAGTATATCACACGGGAATCCGTGTGGAACTGGATCTCCAACGGGGCTATCACGGCCGCGGCCAAGGCCCGCATCATGCGCGCCTACAGGGACGCGCCGGACGCTTTCAAAAAGACCCACAAGCTGAGCTTCGTGAACGGCGACGTGCTGGACTCGATGCGCATGGAAATAGTCACCGCAGTTAAGAAATAAACCCACCGAACTTTTGTCCGAGCTGTTTTGCCGCCGGCTTTACAGGTTTACAGCTAATATCCTATAATTCCTACAGGTTTACTATGTATTAGTCTGCGAGGAGCGCTCTATGGATTTCGGCATAGCCAGCCTGGCCGTAGTAATGCTTCTTTCGGTCATCATGGAGGTGGTCGATTCGGGGCTGGGGATGATGTACGGTACCCTTCTTAGCCCGATGCTGATACTGCTGGGCTACGACCCCAAGCTTGTGGTCCCGGCTATCCTTATAGCGCAGGCTTTCGGCGGGGCAACGGGCGCCATAGGGCACCATTTGCGCAAGAACAGCGATTTCAGCGGGCTGACCAGGGACCTCAAGATCAGCCTGGCGATCATAGTGCCCGGGCTGGCGGCCTGCATTCTCGGCGCCTATATCGGGCAGATCATCCCCAAGCTCTACATGAAGCTGTACATCGGCGTGCTGGTGGTGGTGATGGGCTGGCTGTGCCTGAGGCCCGTCTATTACGATTTCAGCTGGAAAAAGATGTGGGCCATAGGCCTGCTGTCGGGCTTCAACAAAGCGCTGAGCGGCGGCGGCTTCGGTCCGGTCACCTCCACCGGCAAGATCCTGGGCGGCGTGGATCCCAAGGTGTCGGTGGGCACCACCACGCTGGCCGAGGTGCCCATCTGCATTGTTTCCTTCATTACCTGGATAGCGCTGGGGGGGAACATAAGCTGGTCCTTCCCCGCTGCGCTGTGCGCGGGGGCGCTGATAGGCGGCTATATCGGCCCCATCCTGACGGCCCGCATACTCGCCGGCAGGCTGAAGACCGTCATCGGCGCGCTGACCATAGTCAGCGGGGCCTGGCTGCTTATGGACCTCTATCTGGGCCTGGGGATGGGGCAATAATTTTATGAAACTCACTACTCGCAGCGAATACGCACTGCTGGCCCTGGTCTACCTGGCCAGGCGCGGGAACGGGGAACCGGTCCCGCTCTCCAGGATCGCCTCGGCCCAGAAGATCCCGGCCAAATACCTGGAGCAGCTCGCCGTCACGATGTGCCGGGCGGGGTACCTGGCCAGCGCGAAGGGCAGCCGCGGCGGCTACTCGCTGGCGAAGCCGGCCGGGAAAATAACGCTGGCCGAAGTGATTCGGCTTTTCGACGGGGCGCTGGCGCCGTCCGGCGCCGTGAGCAGGTATTTTTACAAGGCCACCGCAATAGAGCGGGAGCGCAAGCTGGTTTCGCTGATGAAAGGGATACGCGACTACATAGCCGGCAAGCTGGAAACGGCCACTATCAGGGATATGGTCTGACGGGGCCGGAAGACTTCCGAGGTGTCATCATGAAAAGAATTCTTTTGACGCTGGCCGCCGCGGGGGCCGCGCTCGCGCTGGCTGCCGGCGGCGCCTGGGCGGCCGGGAACGGCCCGGAGATTAAAGGCACGCTCCAGACCATATATACCGTGCCGGGCAGCAGGGCGGCCAGCTCTTTTTCCGTTAAAATGGCGCGCGTCCTCTTTTCGGGGGCAGCCGGGCCCGACTGGAGCTACGCCGTCCTGCTGGACGCGGTGCGCCAGCCGGCGCTGCTGGAGGCCCACCTGGACTTCAGCAGGAAAAATTTACTGCCGGAGCCGTTCGGCTTCAGGTTCAGGGCCGGGCAGTTCAGGGTGCCGTTCAGCATGGAGAGCCTGGCGCCGGACGGAGAACTGGAGACCGTTAATAGGTCGCAGGTGGTGGACGCGCTGGCCCCGGGCCGGGATACCGGTACAAAGGGCCGGGATGCTGGCGCTTCGCTGCAGCTCACGGCGTCCCCTCCTGACCGGAAAAGGCTGGTCGAAGCGACGGCCGGGGTTTTCAACGGGGAGGGCGCCAATACGGCCGACAAGAACAAGCGCAAGGGCTACGCCGCGCGGGCGGTCCTGTATCCCGCCGCGGGCGTCAGCTTCGGGGTTTCTTATTACGATGGGACCCGCTACTCCACTTCCACCGTTACGGACAGGGCGGGCGCTGAGGCTGCGCTGGCCTTCGGCGGTTTTTCGCTTAAAGGAGAATATATAAGGGGCAGGGACGGGGCGGTCCGGCGGGAAGGCTGGTACGCCCAGGCCGGCGCGTTCGTGCTGCCCAAGGCGCTGCAGGCGGTGGCTAAATACGATATCTACGACCCGGATGTGAAGAAGTCCGAGGCCGCTTCCTCCGCCGCGGAGAAAAAGACCGCGGTCTCCGCGCTGGGCGTCAACTGGTACTTTGCCGAAGGCATGCGCCTGCAGGCCGACTACGAATGGAAATACCGCACCGGCGGCGGCATCCTCTGCAACACCTTCAATGCCGTCCTTTCCCTTACCTTTTAATCCGGTGACATAATACCTATTAAGGTTACTGAAGCGGGAATTAAGTATTATGTCACCGCATTTCACCGCATTTCGTATGCAATAAATACGGCTGGCCGCGCGTTGTATCCAGTATGCGGAAGAAAGGAGCCGGAATATGATAAACAAGACAATAGTTGTTTTCGCGGTAATAGCGGGTGCGTGCCTGACGCTGGCAACCGACGCTTCGGCCGAGAAGGCCAGGGGCGGCGCCTGCGGAGCGGATATGGCCAAGTTCTGCAAGGACGTGAAGCCGGGCGGCGGACGGATAGCCGACTGCCTGAAGGAACACGAGAAGGACCTTTCCAAGGACTGCGTGGAACAGCGGGCCAAAGCTTCGGAAAAACGCGCCAAAAAGGGCGGAAAACACGGCAAAAGCGCGCGCGGCGGGGACCAGGACAGGCAGGGCTTCAAAGGCGCCTGGAACAAGGGCGGCAAGGGCGGCGGCGGTGCCTGCGTGAGCCAATATACCAAGGGCTTCGCGCTGGGTTTCCAGCGGGGCTTCAAGATGCGCGGCAACGCGGGCGGTGCCAAAGGTAAAAAGCGCGGGCAGGCCAAGGTCTGTTCCGCCGATACCCAGAAGCTCTGCGGCGACGTCAAGCCCGGCGAAGGCCGAGTGCGCGACTGCCTGCTGAAGAACATCGGCAAGCTGTCCGACGGCTGCAAGGCCCGCACCGAGAAGATAAAAGAGCGCCTGGAAGAAAAGGATGTGAAAAAAGACAAAGCGCTTTAAGCAGCTCTTCCGCGATCGGGATAGGGGCGGCGGTCAATAGGACCGCCGTACCCCTCCCACACCACCGG
>CAZJUL010000174.1:2973-6347 GCA_964549095.1 uncultured Elusimicrobiaceae bacterium | reverse complement strand
ATGGTACACCTCGAAGTCGCTGAAAACCTTCTTCAGGCCCCTGTAATGGTCGCTATGCGGGTGGGTCAGCGCCACGTAGTCCAGCTTCGTGACGCCTTTGGATTTGAGGAAATCGGAGATGAGCCCGCCGTTCGACCCGCCGTCGATCAGCGCGTTCTTGCCGTTGGGGAACTCGATAAAGATGGCGTCACCCTGGCCCACGTCGACGAAAGAGACCTTCAGCTGCGCCGACACGTCCGACGCGCTGAAGACTATGGCCGAAAGGAGTACCGCCAGCCTGTTCATATTTCCGTCCGCGAAGCCTGAAGGATCACCTGCTTTCAAATATAGTATATGGTGCCCCCCTTGAATTGTCAAGGGGGGGCACATGCGAAACAGGCGCCGGCCCGCTTTTGGGGCCGCTTTTTCAAAAAGTCGCCCGCGGCTTTTTTGCTAGAATATCGCTATGGAACTCACCTCCGAAACCTGCACGCTGGTCTTCGACGCGCTGGAGCAGACGCACGACACCATTTTCATCACCGACGCGGACGGCAAGATCGTCTACGCCAACCGCGCCTTCGAGGACCTGACCGGCTTCACGCGGGCCGAATCCATCGGCAGGAACGCGAACATCCTGAAAAGCGGCGAGCATACGAAGGATTTTTACGACAAGATGTGGAACACCATCAGGAGCGGCCAGGCCTGGTCCGGCAGGTTCATCAATAAGCGCAAAGACGGCACGCGCTACATGGAAAAAGTGCGCATCAGCCCGCTGAAGAACGCCAAGGGGAAGATAACGCACTATATCTCGGTCCGCCACGACGTTACGCACGAGCTGGCGCTTGAAAACCAGCTGGTCCAGAGCCAGAAGATGGAGGCGCTGGGCCTCCTGGCCGGGCAGATGGCGCACGATTTCAATAACATGCTGACCATAATCATCGGCTCAATGGAACTGGTGAAAGAGGACCTGAAAGAGGGCACCATCGGCATGAAGCTGACGGACGATATACTGAAGACTTCCAAAGACTCCGCCAACCTGATAAAGCAGCTGCTGGTCTTCGCGCGGCGCCAGGACGATGAAAAAGCCCCCCCCGCGGCCGACCTCAACGCCGCGATAAAGGACTCGCAGACGCTTGCCCGCCTGCTGGGCCCCAAGATCAGGATGGAATACCGCCTGGCGCCGGACCTTCACAGAGCGAAGATCGCTCCGGAGCAGCTGACGCAGGTGCTGATGAACCTGGCCCTGAACGCCAAGGACGCCATGGGCGGCAGCGGGACCATAACCATCGCCACCGAAAATTTCCGCGGAGATCCCGACGGCGACCGGGGCCTGCCGGCCGGGGATTACGCGGCGGTATCCGTTTCCGATACCGGGCCCGGCATGCCGGCCGATATAATGGAGCACGTCTTCGAACCGTTCTTCACCACCAAGCCCAAGGGCAAAGGCACCGGGCTGGGCCTTTCCATAGTGTACGGCATCATAAAGCGGCTTGGGGGCACGATACTGGTCGCCTCAGAACCCGGCCGCGGCGCGGCCTTCACCATCTACCTGCCTAAAGCGTAAACACCGCCGGCCCGAAAAACAAAAGACTTGACAGGCTTCCTATATATAGGTATAGTAATACCACTATACCGATTTAAAGGACGCCTAATGCACACCATACTACGGATCTCGGACGCCGCGGCCATAGCGCTGCACGCGCTGGACCTGCTGGCGATAAAGCCCGGCGCCGTCCGCTCCACGGCCGCCCTGGCGAAAGAGCTGGGCGTGTCCGGCAACCACCTTGCCAAGATAATGCAGCGCCTGACGCGCGCCGGCTTCGTATCCCCCTCGCGCGGCCCCAGGGGCGGCTTCTCCCTGGACCGGAAATGCGGCGGGCTGAAGCTGAAAGCCGTCTTCGAGGGCGTGGACGGGCCGCTGGCCCTTTCCGACTGCCTGATGGGCCGGAAAATCTGCGGCCGCGGGGGCTGCGTCTTCGGCGGGTTCATCGGCGAGACCGGCAAAAGCCTGGAACGGCTGCTGTCCCGGAAGATCTCAGATCTGTCAAAAACCAAGTAAAGCCGCGCGCGGCGCGGGAACTAAAGCGTCACGGAGGAATAAAATGGGAATGTTCTGCTACCAGTGTGAACAGACGGCGAAAGGAACGGGCTGCACGGTACAGGGGGTCTGCGGCAAGGACCCGGAAACGGCCAAACTGCAGGACCTGCTGCTGTGGCAGGCGAAAGGCATAGGGTTCTACGCGCACCGCCTGAGGCAGCTGGGCGTTAAAACAAGGGAAGCCGATGTTTTCGTCCTTGAGGCCCTTTTTACCACCGTCACGAACGTGAATTTCGACCCGCAGAAAGTGGCGGCCCTGATAACAAAAGGCCAGGCCCTGAAAGCCGGCCTGCGCAAGGCCTATGAAGGCGCCGCCAAGCCCGGAGAAAAGCCGCTCGGCCCCGCCGCGTGGGAAGCCCCGGGCGAGATCCCGGCCATGCTGGCCGAAGCCGATAACGCCGGCTTCGAAAAACGCATACGCGACCTGGGCCCCGACAGGGCCGGCCTGGCCGCCCTGCTGACCTTCGGGCTGAAGGGCATGGCCGCCTACGCCGACCACGCCCTGATACTGGGCGCCGAGGACGATTCTGTTTACGCCTTCTTCCACGAGGCGCTGTCTTTCCTGAACAAAGAAGACCCCGCCCTGGACGAGTTGCTGGGCTACTCAATGCGCTGCGGCGAAGTTAACCTGAAAGTAATGGAACTGCTGGACAAGGCCAACACCGGCGCTTACGGCCACCCCGTCCCCGCCAAGGTGCGCGTTAACCCGCTGAAGGGCAAGGCGCTGCTGGTCTCCGGCCACGACCTCAAGGATATGGAAGCGATACTCAGGCAGACCGAAGGCAAAGGCATAAACGTCTACACCCACGGCGAGATGCTGCCGGCCCACGGCTACCCTTCGCTGAAAAAATACAAGCACCTGGCCGGCAATTACGGCGGCGCCTGGCAGAACCAGCAGAAGGAATTCGCCGCTTTCCCCGGGGCTATAGTAATGACCACAAACTGCATTCAGCGGCCGGCGGAAAACTACAAGGGCCGCATCTTCTCCAGCGGGCTGGTGCAATACCCCGGCGTGACGCACATAGCGGACGGGAACTTCGCGCCGGCCGTTGAAGCCGCGCTGGCCGCGGAAGGCTTCGCCGCCGACGGCGGGAACAAGGAGATCACGGTCGGGTTCGCGCACAACACGGTGCTGGGCGTGGCCGGCAAGGTGGTCGACGCGGTGAAGGCGGGACAGATAAGGCATTTCTTCCTGATCGGCGGCTGCGACGGCGCCAAGCCCGGCCGCAACTACTACACCGAGTTCGCTGAAAAAGACCCGAAGGACACCGTGATACTGACGCTTGCCTGCGGGAAA
>CAZJUL010000174.1:0-2963 GCA_964549095.1 uncultured Elusimicrobiaceae bacterium | reverse complement strand
CAAGCTGGACTTCGGCGACATCGGCGGGATACCGCGCCTGCTGGACATGGGCCAGTGCAACGACGCCTACTCGGCCATACAGGTGGCCGTGGCGCTGTCCAAGGCCTTCGGGGTCGGCGTGAACGAACTGCCGCTCTCGCTGATCATTTCCTGGTACGAGCAGAAGGCGGTCTGCATACTGCTCACGCTGCTGTTCCTCGGCATAAAGAACATCAGGCTGGGGCCCACCCTTCCCGCTTTCGTTACGCCCGCGGTGCTGAAGGTGCTCATCGAAAAGTTCAACATAATGCCGATATCGACGCCGACCGAGGACCTGGAAGCGATCCTCGGCGCGAAGGCCAAGGCATAGGAAAATTATGGGTTCGCGGGTCCTGTCGGCGGATTGGTTCGTCAGGCACGGCTCGCCCCACCGTGGCTCGCCTCCTCATTCGGGCTCGGCGCTACGCAAGCCTCGCCCTCACGACGGCCTTCCTCACCGATCCGCCGCCACCCGCTCCAGGACTTTTGAAGCGTACAGCGGATTGTTTTCAGGAAATATATATGAGAGCGGATAAAAAACACCTGGAAAGCGTATACCGGAAATTCAACAGGCCGGAGTTCATACACCCGGACCCGCTGGAATTCGTGTACCGCTACAGAACGGCGCCCGACAGGGAAACGGCCGGCTTCATAGCCGCGGCGCTGGCCTACGGCAATGTGAGGCAGATACTTAAAAGCGTGGAAAAGGTCCTCAAGCCGATGGGCGCCTCCCCGTCCGGCTGGCTCCTGAAGACCGGCGAAAAAGAGCTGGCCGGGACCTTCGCCGCTTTCAGGCACCGCTTCACCTCCGGGCAGGAGCTGTCCGCCTTCCTTCTGAACCTCAAGGCCGTACTGGAAAAGCACGGCTCGCTGGAAAAACTGTTCTTAAAGCATTACCGGCCCGCCGACGAGACGGTGGCGGATACCGTCTACGCTTTCGTTAACGCCTTCAACGCGAAGGCCTGCGCCCCTACCCTGACGCCGTGCCCGGAGAAAAAAAGCTCCTTCAAGCGCCTGAACCTTTTCCTGAGGTGGATGGCGCGCAGCGACGCGGTGGACCCCGGCGTCTGGAAAAGTGTCTCCCCCTCCAAACTCATAGTGCCGCTGGACACGCACATGTTCCGCGTGGCGAAGGAGCTGGGGCTGACCGCGAGGAACGGGACCTCCATGAAAACGGCGCTGGAAATAACCGCGGGCTTCAGGCGCGTGAGCCCCGCCGACCCGGTCAGGTACGACTTCGCGCTTACGAGGGCCGGGATAAGGAAAAATAATGTCTGACCGCTTTTGATATTTTTGGTAATATATCATTGTCAACTTCAGGAGGAAAATTATGAAAATGAAAGGGACCAAGACGGAAATGAACCTGCTCGCGGCTTTCGCGGGGGAATCGCAGGCCCGCAACCGCTACACTTATTTCGCCAGCGCGGCCAAGAAAGACAATTACATACAGGTCATGAAGGTTTTCGAAGAGACCGCCGAACAGGAAAAAGAGCACGCCAAGAGATTTTTCAAATTCCTCGAAGGCGGCGACGCCACCATCACGGCCTCCTATCCCGCCGGCAGGATCGGCACCACGGCCGAGAACCTGAAGGCCTCGGCCGACGGGGAAGGCCACGAGTGGGGTCAGCTTTACCCGGCTTTCGCCAAGACCGCCCGCGAAGAAGGCTTCGAGGAAGTGGCAAAGGTGTTCGACTCAATTTCCATCGCCGAAAGGCAGCATGAAAGGCGCTTCCGCGGCCTGCTGAAGAACGTGGAAGAAGGGACCGCGTTCAAGAAAACCGCCGCCGTCAAATGGCGCTGCCTCAACTGCGGCTATGTACACGAAGGGAACGAAGCCCTCAAGGCCTGCCCGGCCTGCGCCCACCCGCAGGCGTATTTCGAAGTCCTGGCGGAGAACTGGTAGGACATGGGAAGGGTTTTAGGGTCTAAGGTGTTAAGGGTTTAAGGGCAAGAACGGAGAAAAACCATGGAAGAGAACACAGAGAACCAGGCTGAAACCGCAGGACAGGAAGCGGCGGAACCGAAAGCGAAGCGCACCGTCACGCTGCAGGGCAGGACGATGACGCTGGTCGGCGACGAGATAAAGATCGGCATGCCCGCGCCGGACTTCAAGGTCACGGACAACGAGATGCTGCCGCTGAAGTTTTCGCGGAGCTATAAAGGACGCATCGCCGTGATCTGCGCCGTGCCCTCGCTGGACACGGCGGTCTGCGACCTGGAGACCCGCCGCTTCAACAAGGAAGCCGAGGCCCTGGGCCCCGACGTCAATATCCTGACCGTCAGCATGGACCTGCCCTTCGCCCAGAAGCGCTGGTGCGGGGCCGCCGGCGTGAACCGCGTGCGCACCTTCTCCGACTACCAGAAGGCCGATTTCGGCAAGGCCTACGGCGTGCTGATAAAGGAACTGCGCCTGCTGGCCCGCGCGGTCTTCATCGCCGACAGGGACGGAATAATAAAATACGCCCAGATAATGCCCGAGGCGGCGAAAGAGCCGAACTACGAGGAAGTGCTGCACGCGGTAAAGGCGCTGCTGTAAGAACGCCGCGGTATTGTAAAACGGAGGCTAAAGAACATGGCTAAATTAAAAGGGATCTACAAATGCGGAGTCTGCGGCAACATCGTCGAAGTACTGCACGAAGGCCCCGGCGCGCTGGTCTGCTGCGGCGAGGATATGATCTTCTTCACCGAGAACACCTCCGACGGCGCGAAGGAAAAGCACGTGCCCGTCATAGAAAAGACGCAGACCGGCTTCAAGGTGAAGGTGGGCTCAGTGCCGCACCCGATGGAAGAAAAACATTTCATTGAATGGATCGAACTGACGGCGGACGGCAGGGTAATGCGGGAATTCCTGAAGCCCGGCAAGCCGGCGGAAGCGGATTTCTGCCTCTGTTTCGAACCGAAGGAAGTTTCCGTCCGGGAATACTGCAACCTGCACGGCCTCTGGA
>CAZJUL010000173.1:0-6356 GCA_964549095.1 uncultured Elusimicrobiaceae bacterium | reverse complement strand
GTTGTCCTTTACGGACACGCAGACGTTCTCCTCCAGGGGGCTGACGAAAACAGTGATCTTGCCGCCGCGCTGGGTATGACGGATGGCGTTCTCCAGGAGGTTGAGCAGCACCTGGCCGATGCGGCGGCGGTCCGCGCAGACCATCTTCAGGCCGGGGCCGACCTCGGCGGCGATCTCTATGTTCTTCTGCATCGCGCGGGCCCTGGGCCCGACGAGCATCTCCTCCACCATCTTGTCCATCTCGAAGTAATTCTTCTCGAGGCGGAACTTGCCCTGCTCTATGGAGGCCCAGTCCACCAGGTCGCCGATCAGGCGGGAGATCTGGGTGATGCTGGCGGTGATGAAATCCATCTTCTTCTTCTGGTCGTCGTTGGGGTTGATGGTGGCGGCCAGCATCTCGAAGCTGATCTGCAGCGTCATCAGGGAATTGGACAGGTCGTGCGAGGCCATGGACATGAACTTGCTCTTCATGCCGTTCAAGCGGTCCAGCTCCTCGTTGTTGTGCTTCAACATGTCGATGAGGCGCTTGTTCTCCTGCTCGAGGTACAGCTTCTCCTCGGCCTTCTTGATGGCGCGGCGCAGGTAGTTGAAATCTACGGGCTTGATGAGGAAATCGTAGACGGATTCCTGGATGGCCTTCACCGCCGTGTCGAGCGACGCGTGCGCGGTCATCATCAGGATCTGGCTGTCGGTGTTGAGCTTGCGGATGTCCTTGATGACCTCTATGCCGGTCTTGTCGGTGAGGTTGAAGTCCATCAGGATGACGTGGAAGAAATCGGAGACGACCATCTTCATGGCCCCGGAGCCGCTCTCGGCCTCGAAAACCTTGTAGCCTTCCATTTCAAGGAGGTCCCGCAGGGTTTCCCGCAGGTGGGCGTCGTCGTCGACTATCAGGATCTTGCTTTCCATTGTTACTGTCAGGGCCGGGCGCAAGGGATACGGCGCGGGAAGCGGGATTTAGAATCGTTTCCCGGATCCCTTGCCTCTTGCTTCAATTACATTATCACTTATTTGCAGGAGAGTTAACAATAGGGATGAAGAGCTTGAAACAGGTGCCTTTGCCAACCACGCTGCTCACCTCGACCCGGCCCTTGTGGCGGTCCAGCACTTTCTTGACCACGGCCAGGCCCAGGCCGGTGCCGCGGGCCTTGGTGGTGAAGAACGGCGCGAAGATCTTCTCCACCGTTTCCTTCGGGATGCCGGGGCCGGTATCTTCCACGTCCAGCCGCACCATGTCGCCGACCACCTCGGTCCGCACGATGACCTTCCCCTGCTCGGGCATCACTTCTATGCCGTTCTTTACCAGGTTGCGCACCGCCTGCGTCATTTCGTCGGTGTCTATGTTCACGGTGGGGTTCTCGGGCGAGAGCTCCTTGACTATCTCCACGTGCGGCGGGCACGGGAACGACATCAGCAGGTCGTCCACGTAGGAGTTCAGGTGCGTCAGCTTGGGGTTCAGGTCCTTGGTCCTGGCGAAGCCGAGTATCTCGTCTATGATGCTGTTGGCCTGCCGGATCTCAGATTCAATGATGGAGATGTGCTTGGTCAGCTTGGGGTCCACGGGCACGGCCGTGCTGGCCGCGGCGGAGCCCATCTTTGTCTTGATGAAGTAGATGGAATTGTTGATGACGGCCAGCGGGTTCCGGATCTCGTGGCCCACCACTGAGGCCATCTGCCCTATGGCGGCCAGGCGCTCTTTCTTTATCAGCTCGTCCTGCGCGGACTTGAGCTCGCGGGTGCGCGCCTCGACCCTGTTCTCCAGGCTGTGGTTGAGCCTGACCTGCTCCTCTTTGGCGGAGGTCAGCTCGGCCGTCTTTATCTTGAGCGATTCGCCCATCTGTATGAAGGTGTGGGCCAGCTCCCCGATCTCGTCGTTGGGCATGCTGAGGTCCGGCAGGGAATCGAAGTCCCCCTCGCCCAGCTTTATGGCGGCCTCGCGCAGCGCCTGTATGGGCTGGCTGATGACCAGCGAGACCGCGTAGCCCAGCAGCAGCACGAACACGGCCACGATGACGAGCATCTTCCAGGTGCGCGTCAGCATCTCGCTGGAGGCCTGGCCGACCACCGAGAGCGACCGCTGGATGTAGACCACCCAGCCGAGGTCCTGCAGCTCCGCGAACGCCCCCAGCACCTTTTCCCCGTTGTCCAGCGTGATCTCGCCGCCGCCGGTCTTGGCGTCGTTCTGCAGCAGTATCTTCAGCACGTCGTCGGGCAGCTTCGCGTCCGACTTGTAGATCTCCTTGAGGTTTGAATGCGCTATCAGGAAGCCGTTGGAATCTATGACCGCGGCCTGGGTGTGCGTGGCCTCGGGAAAGCCGGTCTTGAGGATGCTGGACAGGCCGGTCAGGCTCATCTTGGCCGTCACGACGCCGACGGTCTGGTTGGTGGCGGGGTTCAGGATCTGGACCCCCATGGTGATGGCGGGGTAGGAGCCCATGTATTTTTCCAGCCCGCCTATGAACTCCCCGGTCTTGAACACCTTGTTGAACAGCGCGTCCTGGGAGAAATCGCGCAGCTTGTTGTCGTGGCCGAAGCGGCCCACGCGCACGGTCTCCTGGCCGCCGGCGTCGAACACCGAGATCTCCAGGAACGCCGCGTGCAGCTGCATCATGTGGTCGATGGACGACTGCTGCTTGGCCGCCACCATCGAGGAGAAATCCTCCTGGTGGGCGGCGTCGGCCAGCACGTTCCGGAAATTGACTATATAGCTGGCCACGGTGTCGGCGAAGCCGACAGCCAGGGCCTCCTGGTCGCGGGAGATGGCCCTGTTCAGGGTGACCTGGCTGAGGTTGACCAGGTAATAGCCGACTATGCTGAGCGGGACCAGGGAAACGACAAGGAAGACGAAGAGGAACTTGTAGAAAAGCCGGCCTTTCTTTTTCGGAGCTTCGGTCATAAACTGTGGTACGGCCTCAGTAGACAGGACACAGCGGGTTCAGAATTCAGAATACCGGATGACAGAATTCCCGAATCCTATGTTCTGACCCCTGAGATCCCGGCCGCCGTCCTCTTAAAGTGCTGTATATATTATCGTATAAGCGTGTTGCAGAAATATTTCGCCCCCGGGAAACCCGGGGAAGCCCCGGGCGGAGCTACTTGGCGCAGGCGGCGCCCGAAGCCGGCGCTGAGCTTGAGACCTGCTCGAACCCCGGCACTTTGGCGAGCTCGCCGACGCCCACCAGGAAATGCCTGCCTTCCCAGAGAAAGGACGGCGAGGTGCCGATGCCCATCGAGTTGGCCAGCTTGAAATCTTCGGCCAGCCGGGCTTTCCCCTCTTCGAACGCGGCGTTCACGGCTTTCGCGTCCACGCCGGCCAGCGCCGCCGCGTCTTCCCAGCGGGTGGAGGTCACGTCCTTGTTCCTCTCCAGCAGGTAGGCGAAGAACTTGGCCGGGAACTTGTCCGCTATCACTATCTGCCGCACGTTCTCTTCCCATTCCGGGGTGCCGTGCAGGCTCCTGAAAGTGTACTTGCCGGCCGCGTCCTTGTCGGCGTCGCCGATGAAGTGGACCTCCAGCTTTACGCCCGCCGGGACTTTTTTACCGTTTATGGCGTCTATGACGGCGTTCTCGGCCAGCACGCCGAAGGGGCACTGCGACATCACGAACAGCTTCAGCACGCCCGGCTCCGGCTGGCGCCCGGCGTAGAAGCCCCTGCGCTGCTTGTCGTAATAGGCCAGGTAGCCCTTGCGCTCGGTGAAGATCCCGGCCTTCAGCTCCGATTCCAGCTTGGTCCTGGCGGCCGGGGTATCCTCCAGCAGGTAGGCGGGCACGAAATCCAGCTCCGGGAACTCCTTGGCCCGCTCGGGAGAATCGTAGTCCAGCGTCACGGGCTTTATGCCGGCGAAATACTTCGCGAACACGCCCGCCAGGGCCTCGTTCTTCTGTATGCCCGAGCTCAGGATTATCCAGAATTTGGGGGCCGGCCCCGCCGGCGCTGCCTGGACCGCCGCGCCCTGCGGCGACGGCACGAAAGCCTTTTTATCCCTGGGCAGCGCGTTGTTCACGGCCTCGTAAAGGGTCAGCAGCCGCATCTCGCCTTCGTAGGGTTTGCCGTTTATCAGGGCCGAGGCGGAAGACACGCCGGCCTTTTTCGCGTAGTCGTAAACCTCGCCGTAAATTTTCCGGCCGTCGGCCGCGACCTTCTTGTCCAGCTCCGCGGGGTCCAGGCCGGCGAACAGCGCCGCGTCCCGCCAGCCGTCGGCCCAGGGGCTGAGCGACCTGGCGTTCAGGTAGGCGAACAGCTTGTCCGGCCAGGCCTTGGCCAGCACCGCCATCCTCAGGGATTCGGCGACCTCGGATTCGCCGCGCTTCGCTTCCAGGTCGCCCTTCTCGTTCTTTGTGAGCAGGGGATAGACCTTGAAATCCACGGCGGGCAGCCTTTTCTTGACCGCGTCGCCCAGGAAGAACCACTGCCACCCGGAGCCGTCCATGCTTTCGAAGAAGATCTCCAGCTTCACCGCGGGCCCGGCGGCCCTGGCGGCTTTCGCTTCCGCGGCGAAGGAGGCGCCCGCGGCGCAGATAAGCGCGGCCGACAATGCCAGCAGCGCGGTCTTTATTTGCGGCTTTTTCAGCATGGTCTTTTCCCTTTTGCCCTCAGGCTATTTGTTTTTCCTGGAGAGGAGCTGGCGTATACGGATGGAGAGTTCCTGTATGTCGAAAGGCTTGGTGATGTATTCGTCCGCGCCCAGCGAGAAGCCCTGCGTCTTCTCCTCGGCGGACAGGAAGCGGCCCGTCATCATGATCAGCACGAAATCCTTGGAATACTTCCTGAGCTCCTGGCAGATCTGGAAGCCGCTGGAGTCGGGCAGCTGGATGTCCATTATGACCACGTCCGGGTTGTGCTTCTTGGCGGAATCTATCCCCGACTTGGCGTTGCCCGCCTCCAGGCAGGCGAACCCTTCCAGGTCCAGCACCTCCGCGAGGCTTTCCCTGAGGTGCGCGTCGTCGTCTATGACCAAAATTTTCTGACCGGGCATAATTTGTTCTCCTTGGCTGAGCTGAAAGTATGAAGTCGGCCCTGAAGCTGTTTTTCCGTACGCTGCCCCGCTTCCTGCTCCTGTCCTCCGGCTGCCGCCGCTACTTCGTGTTCGGCACCAGCTTGTAGCCCACGCAGGGCACCGTGTGCACGTATTTCGCCGCCTTGCCCATCTTGGAGCGGAGGCGCCTGACGTGCACGTCCACGGTGCGCGGCGAACCGAAATAATTGTAGCCCCAGACGCGCTCTATCAGGTAGGGCCTGGAGAGCACGCGGTTGGGAGAGCTCAGGAACACGTAGAGCAGGTCGAATTCCTTGGCGGTAACGGTGATCTCCTTATTGGCGATGCGCACCGTGTAGCTCGACATGTTCAGCTCGATCTCGTTGAGCTTGAGCACCTCGTCGGGCTGCACGCTGACCGTGCGGCGCACCACGGCGCGGATGCGGGCCACGCTCTCGTGCAGGTCCTGGCTGTAGCCCAGCACCTCGTCGGCGCCCAGCTGGAAGAAGGCCAGCTTATAGGAGATCTTGGGCGTCTCGCGGCCGCCGTGACCGTGGCCGTGCGGCGTCAGGGTCTGCAGCAGGTGCTCGGCCGTGAGGCCGCCCGGCATGTGGTCCAGGTAGGTGTCGGGGGATTCCAGCATAGCTACCACGGGGATGTTCTTGTTCTTCGCCCTGAGGTTCTTCAGGAAGGTCAGGCCCTCCTCGTCGCTCAGGTTCTGGCCGATGATCACCAGGTCGAAAGACTTTTCGGCCAGCATGCCCATCACCTCGCGGGACCTGTGCACCGTCATTACGGAATAGCCCTGCCGGTTCAGCATCTCCAGTATAAGCGAGGCCCTGGAGAAGTCCTTCGCTGCGAAGATTATATTTGTTTTCATAGGTAGTTGAGAAACCGCGGACGAACCGCAACTTTTGCGCTGCAAGACCCCGCTGGTGCGACCGGAACCGGCACGCCCTGTGCGGCCTTAAGGCCGGCGGTCGGGGCCTGTCCCCGACGCCTGCTGCCCCCGCGCTTATTCCTGCTCGTGAACCTCTTCGATGTCCAGCATAAAGCCCTTAAGCCCCAGCACCCCGGTAAGGATATTGTACATGAAGGCCACGAATACCAGCAGCGCGGAACCGATCAGCATGTATAAAAGCGAGAACAGGCCGACGGACATCGCCTTCTGCCAGGCGTTCAGCGGCGCCAGCTGGTCGTTGGGCACCACTATGTAGCTGACCACCGCGCCCAGGAATCCCAGCACGAAAACCACCACCGGCACGGATGAGGTGATCAGCGAAGTGACGCTTATATTCTTTATCTCGAGTTTCATGCAAGCCTCCGTAGCGAAACACCGCCCGCTTGGGGCGGCCGCGGCAAGCGCTCCGCACCCATACT
>CAZJUL010000172.1:0-6366 GCA_964549095.1 uncultured Elusimicrobiaceae bacterium | reverse complement strand
GTGGAGATCTACTGCGGCTGCGATCCCGACAAATACCCCATACAGAAGAAGAAGTCCTCTGACGAATTCCTGCGCACCGTGGCGCACCTGCGGCCCCGCACCAACAAGTACGCCTCCATGCTGCGCATCCGCTCGGAGCTGGCTTTCGCCGTGCACAAGTATTTCAGGGACAACGGCTTTTTCTACGTCCACACGCCCATCATAACGGGGTCGGACTGCGAGGGCGCCGGGCAGATGTTCAGCGTCACCAGCCTGGACCTGGGCAAGCCGGCCGCGCTTCCCAAAACCGAGAAGGGCGAGATAGATTTCTCAAAGGACCTGTTCGGCAAAAAAACCTACCTGACCGTGTCCGGCCAGCTGGAAGGAGAAACACTGGCCCTGGGCCTCGGCAAGATCTATACCTTCGGCCCCACGTTCAGGGCCGAGAATTCCAACACCTACAGGCATTGCGCCGAGTTCTGGATGATAGAGCCGGAGATGGCTTTTTACGAACTCGAGGACGACATGGACCTGGCCGAGGATTTCGTCAAGGGCATTACGAAGCACGTGCTGGAGCACTGCGCCAATGATCTCGAGCTCTTCGCCAAATTCGTGGACACCGAGCTGATGGCCACACTGCGGAACGTGGCCGACAATAAATACGAGCGCATCGCCTATACCGACGCGGTAAAACTGCTGGAACCCGAGAACGCAAACTTCGAAGCCAAGGTCCACTGGGGCGTGGACCTCTCCTCCGAGCACGAGCGCTTCCTGACGGAGAAATATTTCAAGAAGCCCACCATCCTCTACAACAAGCCCAAGGACGTGGCCGCCTTCTACATGAAGCTGAACGACGACGGGAAGACCGTCCGCGGCATGGACCTGCTGGTGCCGCGCATAGGCGAGCTTATCGGCGGCGCCGAAAGGGAGAACCGCCTGGACGTGCTGGAAAAGAAGATGGCCGATTTCAAGATAGATCCCGAGACCTACTGGTGGTACCTGGACCTGCGGCGCTTCGGTTCGGTGCCGCATTCCGGTTTCGGCCTGGGTTTCGAGAGGATGATGATGCTGGTCACCGGCATCTCCAACATCCGCGACGTGACCGCCTACCCCCGCGTCCCCGGCTTCGCCGAATTCTGAGAATATTCCCGCCGGGCCGGTTCCTGAATAAGATTTGATCGACACACCCTGAGGAGAGTACGATTATGCTCAAAGCTATAAAAACTATCGCTTCGGCGCTGGCCCTGGCCGGCTTCCTGCTGGCGCTGCACGGCTGCGGCACAGTGCCCAAAGGGGCCGTCAAGTCCGTCCAAACGGACGGCGCGCAGGTGCGCATCTCCGGCGCCGGCATAGTGAAAGCCGACGCGCAGAACACCGTGTTCCGCATCAAGTGCGGCGTGTGCGGATTTAACAGCGAAGAGATGACGGTTCCCACCCCTAAACCCGGCGCGCCCTATATCCTGGACTGGGTATGCCCGAAGTGCGGCCACAGGCAGAAGATCACCATGGAGGCCCTGCCGGGCTGAATGCTGCGGCAGGGCGAGGGCGGCGCTCAGTATAAAGGCGTGTAGCAGTAGGGGCGGACCACGTGCTTCAGGTCCCGGTAGGGCGGCATGCCGTTCCTGGCGGACGGGTTTTTAAGGTCCCAGCGGATGAAGCGGCCGTCTTCCAGCACCATCACCACGCCGAACGGCCTGCTCCCGAAGAATTTGGTCCACGCGCTTTTGTGAACGCGCCACACGCAGAACTCCCCGATGCCTATCGTTTCGAAATTCAGCTTGCTCACGCAGCCCTTGTCTTCGCACATATAGATCCCGCTGATGTGGTTCCAGAGCAGCTTGTACTGGCCCGTTTTCTTGCCTTTGCCGTCCACGATCTCCTGGGTTTTGCAGGCGTTATTGGGCGGTATAAAGGCCGCCCCGGTCCCCCAGCTTTCGGAGGGATATTTCCAGAGCGAGTCGGTCCCGACGTCGTCCGCCTGGCAGGGCGCGAATTTAGGCTCGAATTTGGACTCGTCCTCGTCTTTCTTTGAAGGGGCGGGGCCTTTTTGTTTGGTGTCCTTTCCGCCGGCCTGGAGACCGGTGCCGCCGTCGGTGACCGGCGCGGGTTCTTCAGGAGCGGCCGGTTCAGCGGTATCGGTGGTGCCGGTTTCGGTTTCGTCCTGGACGGTCGTCTGCGCGGAAACTGCGGCCGGCCGGAAGAACAGGAAGGCCGCCAGCGGCAGGGCGGCCGCGAGCGACAAGATGGAACCGCGGATAAGGGCCTTGGACCCGGTCAGAACAGACATTGTTCCCCCTTGCTGAATTGCGGAAGATATCCAGCGCACTTTTCGTAAATAAATTACCATTCTCATCCGGCTTTGTCAACACCTGCCGCGTCCCTTAAATTCCCCCGTTTCAGCGAGGCGAAAACGCCCAGCACGCACAGCGCGGTGAAAATGTACACGGCCAGCCTGAAGCTTCGGGCCAGCTGCTCCAGGTTGCCCGGCCCTATGCGGCTTTGGCCGATGAGGACGGAAAAAAGCAGCATTACTATGGCCATGCTGAGCGTCTGTCCGCTCACGCGCATCGTAGCCAGCAGGGCGGCAGCCAGGCTGTAGGACCTGGGCTCCACGGACCCCATGACGGCGTTCGTGTTGGGCGCGGAGAACAGGGCCAGGCCGACGCCGAATACGGAGAGCCCGGCCACGATGACGCTCATCGGCGTGCCCGCGTCTATGCGCGCGAAGAAGAGCAGGCCGGCCCCCGTAACCGCCATACCCCAGGAAGCGACTATGCGCGGCTCTATCCGGTCCGAGAGCCTGCCGGCCGCCGGGGAACACAGCGCCATGCAGATCGGCTGGACGACCATAACGAAGCCCGCCTGCCGCGGGGTTAGGCCTTTGATGTACTGCAGGTAGAGGCTCAGCAGGAAGCTGAGCGCGAACGAGGCGCAGTAGTTCAGCAGGGCCGCCACGCTGGAGAAAAAGAACACCTTGTTGCGGAAGAAAAGGCGGGTGTTGAGCACCGGGTGCCTGGCGCCGGCTTCATGCTTCAGGAACCAGGCGAACCCGGCCAGCCCCGCCGCTATGGCCAGCCAGCTCGGTCCCTCCGTTACCGCGGAAAGCCCCAGCATCAGCGCCGCCAGCGAAAAGCTGTAGATGGCCGAGCCTTTGAGGTCGAAGGTCTCGTGCGCGGAACCTTTCCACTCGGCCTTCATCTTCGTGGAGATCAGGTACAGGACCAGCAGCCCCACCGGCACGTTGACGAAGAAGATGCTCCTCCAGGACAGCCCCTGCACCAGTATCCCGCCCAGGAAAGGCCCGAGCGTGAGTCCCAGGTAGACCGCGGCCGCCGACATCCCCAGGGCCCTGCCGCGCTTCTCGGCGGGGAAGACGGTGGTCAGGATGGCTATGCCGGTCCCGAATATCATGGAGGCGCCGAAGCCCTGCAGGACCCGGAACAGGATCAGCTGCCAGGAACTCTGCGCAAGCCCGCATAACAGCGACGCGGCCGTAAAGATGGCGAAGCCGGAGGCGAACACCTTCTTGCGGCCGTAGATGTCGGCCGCCCTGCCCAGCGGCACCAGCAGCACGCTGGAGGCCAGCAGGAAAGACAGCGCCACCCAGCCCAGCTCCCGGGCGTTCATGCCCAGGTCGCCGCTTATGGCCGGCAGGGCCACGTTGACGGAAGAAAGCGTGAAAGGCGTGGAAAACGAGGCGATAACCGTTATCAGCAGCACCGTGTTCGGGTTTATGGCGGGGGCGGCGTCGGCGGGCTGGTTTTTCATGGCGCGGCATATATTCTATAATTTTCCTTGGACACCCTGCTTTCAGCCACGGAGACAATATGGAACGGACCAAAGCTTTTGAACTGCTCAAGGCGCACATAAAGAACGAGAACCTTATAAAACACTGCCTCGCCACCGAGGCCATAATGCGCGCGCTGGCGCAGAAACTGGGCGGGGACCAGGATAAATGGGGCGTCACCGGCCTGCTGCACGACATCGACGTGGAACTTACCGCCGGCGACATCACGAAGCACACCCTGGAGGCGGAAAAGATCCTGCGCGAACACGAATGCGCCGCGGATATGATAGAGGCGATAAAGATGCACAACGAGGCCGCCTCCGGCAAGCGGCGCGAAGAGCTCTTTCACAAAGCGCTGGCCGCCGGCGAGACCATGACCGGGCTGGTGATAGCCACCGCGCTGGTCTACCCGGATAAAAAGCTCGCCAGCGTTAAATCCTCCTCCATAGTAAAGCGCATGAAGGACAAGCGGTTCGCGGCCGGCGTGGACCGGAACATCGTGCTGGAATGCGAGCAGATCGGCATCCCGCTCCCCGAATTCGCCGAACTGGCCCTCACCGCCATGCGCGGCATCTCCGACGACCTCGGCCTCTAACTTTACATTTTTGACATTGTCGAAAATGTAAAGTTATCCAACCGGGAATATGAAATTCACCCGCACATACGCTTTGGCCCTCCTCTTTGCCGCTTCTATCCCGGGCTGCGTCCGTGCGCAGGCTGAACCGGGGGCGCAGACCTTGGGCGGAGAGGACCTTACGCCGGCGGCGCTGCTCGTCCGCGGGCAGGAGCGGTTCTCCAAAGGCGACTTCGACAAAGCTATAGAATACTGGGCCGGGGCGGCGGCGCGGGACAGCGAACTGCAGGAGCAGCTGGCGCCGAAGCTGGCCGACGCGTACCGCAAGCGCGGCGCGCTGCGCTACCAGGCGCGCGAATACGAAGAAGCATATTCCGACCTCAGAGAGGCGATGCGGCTGGACCCGGATTCGCAAAATACCAGGGCCGCCTGCCTGCTCGCCGACCAGGCGCGCAGTTCCCCGCCCAGGGAGCGGCCGGCCGCCGCCGCGTCCGTGGCCCCCGACAGCGCGGACGCGCCCCTGGACGAGATCCCCCGCTGGAACAAGTCGTTTGCGGTCATGAAGCCCGGGGGGCGGAGCGGCCGGACCCCCTTGCCCCGGCCGGCGGATGAAAAGTTCGGCCTGATGGATGTCCTCAACATTCTCCTGATACTTTTCGTACTGCTCCTGGCTGTTTGCTCCCGGTGGTACGCCGGCCTTCCGCGCCCCGCGAAAGCGGCGTTCATGCTCGGGCTGGCCGTGTTCGGCTACAAGATGCCCGGGTTTATTTTCTTCGCCGGTATAGCTGTTGCGCTGCTGCTGGCGGCTGAAAAAGGCCTGCCGCCCCCGCACCGGGGGACATAGTACCTATTTGAGCCGGCCCTTCCCGCGCCGTTCCAGTACCCATATACCCAGGAAAAAATGGGCCGATTAATATCGGCGCCGTAGGTCTGCGGACTCTATTAAAGGCCGCCCCGTAGTGTTAAAGTATATAAGGACAGAACGGAATTTAAGGAGCCACGATGAACAAGCTGATAACCGCCGCGATATTGATCTCAGCCCTTTCCCCCTCGGCCCGCGCCCAGACCGCCCTGGACCAGCTTTCAACCGCCGCACAGCCGGCTTTCTCTATCCCGGCCGTCCCCCTGCCGGACCGCGGCGATTTCGTGGACACCAATTTCCCGGCCTGGGACGAACGCTCCCCTCTTTCCTATCACCAGAACCGCGCCGAGCTGCCCTTCCGCGCCGGCGACAAGGCAATGATAAAGAACGTCCGCTGGGGCCTTACCCCGGAAGACAAGAAAAGCTATCTGTGGGAAACCGTCAGGATAGACGCTTCGAAGCTGGAAAAAGCCGTGTACGGCTACAAGACTTTCGGCACCGGCCACACCTTCCTGGTCTTCGTCTTCGGTCCGGAAGGCGCCGTTAATTCCCGCGGCGAGAGCGTGCGCTCTCTTACCTTCGGCGCGGAGGGCTGGACCCGCGAGCCGATGGGCTACAACATCGGCCACGCCCTGGCCGGAAAATACCAGCTTATCTGGAACGTGACCACTTTCGAGAGCTACGCCGACTATACCATAGGCGTCAAGCACACCGAGATGTTCTTCAAGCGCATCAACATAGACGCCGCGCAGACGGCGAAACTGTTCGCCGGCGTGCTGAAGCGCATGGACGAGACCAACCGCAACAGGGAGATGTACAACCTGCTCACCAACAGCTGCACCAATAACCCGGTCGAACTCCTTAACTCCGTGCTGCCGGAAAAGCAGCGCGTCAGGCTGGAGCTGATCGGCGTGCCCAATCCCAACGCCTCCATCCCCGCGAAAGCCGTGAACAAGTTCGTGGAAAAGGGCGTCCTCTCGGAGGAAACCCTGAAGGTGGACGGCGGGAATTCCAAGACGGCCGACCTGGCCGGTATTTGAGAAGCTAGGAAACAAAAGAACGGGCCGCGCAGGAACAGGGCGGCCCGTCTTTTTTTTGTTTATCGAACGGCGCGCCGGCTTTCCATTTTGGCCACGCAGGCGGCTATGGTCATGTCGCCGGTAA
>CAZJUL010000171.1:4870-6369 GCA_964549095.1 uncultured Elusimicrobiaceae bacterium | reverse complement strand
CCCGCCTGCTTAAAAAGCTGGTTTCTAACTACGGCTACTGGCTGGGCGGCTTCTTCACCGAAGAGCTCCGCGCGGGCGGGGAGAGGGAAGGCTTCGTCCTTAAAACGCCGCGGGGCGGTTCCGAACTGCTGGCCTCCAAAACCCTCGTCTCGAAAGCCGTCTTCAATAAATACGGCGTCAACCTGGCCGCGCTGGACGGGCTGGGCGCCCGGTCGCTGGCCGAGGCGCGCAAGGACGGAAGGATAGTGCTGCTGGACGAGCTGGGCCCGCTGATACTTTGTTCCGACAAGCTGTCCGCCCGGGCGCTGGACGCGCTTGGTTCCGAGGGCACGCCCTGCCTGGCCACCTTCCGGAAAGGCGCGAAAATATTTGAGGAAGCGTTCCTAAAAATGGATAATACTCTTGTCCTGCAACTGGACGAAAAGACCGCCGCCGGGGTGGAAACAGCCCTGAACGGCTGGCTGGAATTCTGGATAGAAAAGCTGAAGGCCGGGTGAAAGGCGGGGTGGCGCTTACATAAGGAATTATAAATGAACGACAGCGAAGATTTCGACCTTGAAGACGTGAAGCGGGTGCATTTTATCGGCATCGGCGGCATAGGGATGAGCGGGATAGCCCGGCTGCTGCTCAAGATGGGCTTCGCCGTGAGCGGCTCGGACCTAAAGCCCTCGGAGATAACGAGGACGCTGAAAGCGGAGGGCGCCCGCGTTTTCACCGGGCACAGGGCCGGGAACGCCGCCGGGGCGGATGTGGTGGTGGTCAGCTCCGCCGTGAAGCCGGACAACCCGGAGCTCCGTGGCGCGGTTAAAAAGGGCGTCAAGGTGATACAGCGCGCGCTGATGCTGGCCAAGATCGCGGCCTGCAAAAAGACCGTGACCGTCAGCGGCAGCCACGGCAAGACCACGACGACCTCAATGCTCGCTTCCGCGCTGGAAGGCGCCGGCGCGGACTCCACCGTTGTGGTGGGGGGGCTGTTCAAGAACATCGCGTCAAACATGAAGCTCGGCTCCGGCGAATACCTGGTCGCCGAGGCGGACGAATCGGACGGCTCGTTCCTGCATTTTTCCCCGCTGGTGACCTGCGTCACCAACATAGATTCGGACCACCTGGATTACTACAAGAACATGGACAACCTGAAAAAGGCCTTCGCGCTGCATATGGAAAAGGTGCCGTTTTACGGCGCGGCCGTGGTCTGCGCCGACGACCCGGGCGTGGCGGAGGTGATAAAGAACGTCCGCGCGCCGCTGGTGACCTACGGCTTCAAGCCCGGCTCGGACTGGACCGCCGCCAACCTGGCGCAGGGGTCCGGCGGCGTTTCGTACGACGCTTGCTTCAGGGGGCGCCGGATGTGCAGGATAGCCCTCCGGTCCGGCGGGCGGCATAACGCTCTTAATTCGCTGGCGGCCCTGGCCGCCGGGTATTACCTCGGCTTCGGCGTGGCGGGGCTGGCCCGCGGGCTGGCGGAGTTCGGCGGCGTGAAGAGAAGGATAGAGAAGATG
>CAZJUL010000171.1:0-4860 GCA_964549095.1 uncultured Elusimicrobiaceae bacterium | reverse complement strand
GATTACGGCCACCACCCCACGGAGATAAAGGCCACGCTGGAAACGGTGGCGGCAATGAATAAAGGCGCGCGAGTCATAGCGCTGTTCCAGCCGCACCGGTATTCCAGGACCAGGATACTGCGGCGGGAATTTCCGGCGGCTTTCGACGACGCCGACCGGGTCTATGTTATGGATATCTACGCGGCCGGCGAGAAGCCGCTGCCCGGCGTGACCTCTAAGCTGCTCCTCGACGGGATAGCAAGGCGGGGCATCAAGGCGGAGAAATTCCCCGGCGCCATGGAGATCGCCAAGAACCTGAAGGCGGGCGACGTGCTTATCACCGTCGGCGCCGGCGACGTGTGGAAGACGGGCGAGGAGATCAGGCTGAAGCTGGAGATGCTGAAAGGATAGAAGGATCCCTCAAAGGGCGGCTTCACGCGAAACCTTGCTGCCGACCATTTGGAGGTTTTCAGCCCGGTGTCTGAAGCGGTGTTCCTATCATTAGGAACCGGCGAAGAATGTTTGAGGAGCGCACTGTGTGCGCGACGAGTTCTTCGCCGAGCGGAAGACACCGGGTGTCCCCTGAAAACCGAACCCCGGGCGGCAGCAAGGTTTCGCGGGAAGCCACGGCTTGGAATCCGAAAGAACTTTTTATGCCTAAATACAGCCAGGTCTTTTTGCAGGACAGGGAGATGTGCGAGCTCATCGCCACCGAACTCGCCCCGGAAGAATTCAACGGGGCCCTGGAAATTGGCCCCGGCCGCGGCGCCATTACCGAGTTCCTGTACCCGCTGTGGAACGAGCGGCTGTCGCTGGTGGAGATCGATCCCGCGCTCGCGGCCAGGATGAGGGCGAAGTTCCCGGCGGCGCGGGTGCATAACGCGGATTTTTTGGAGTTCGACCTGGCCGCCAACCTGGCGGGCGGGGGCCGCACGGCGTTCGTGGGCAACCTCCCTTTCGAACGGTCGACGGCCATACTGCTTAAAGCGCTGGCTTTTCCCGGTTTCGGGGCGGCGGCGTTCATGTTCCAGCGGGAGGTGGCTGAGAAGATCACGGCGGAGGCCGGGGATTCCGATTTCAGCTACCTGTCGGTGGCGGCGCAGGTGCAGAGCGGCGTGAAACTGCTGGCGGAAATACCGGCCTCCAGCTTCAGCCCGGTGCCGGAAGTGGATTCCTCCGTGCTCGTGTTCAGGCCGCTGCAGACCTTCGCCGGCGCGGAGCGCCTGGAAGCCTTCCTGAACTTCGTGAAGCACGCTTTTTCCCACAGGCGCAAGACGCTGATGAATTCCCTGTCCCTCGGCCTGTGCCGGGAAAAGTCGCTGGTAAAGGGCGTCATAGAAAGCGCCGGCTTCGATCCCGGTGCGCGGCCGCAGGAACTCTCGGTCCAGGATTACCTTAAGCTCGCGGCGGCGTTCGGAGAGGAAAAAAAGTGAAAAAAATAATCGTCCTGCCGGCGTACAACGCCGCGAAAACGCTCGAGGAGACTTTGAGGTCCGTGCCGGCGGGCTCGTTCGACCGGATAATGCTCGTCGACGACGCCTCGCGGGACGGCACCTACGAGCTGGCCCTCAAGCTGGGCCTCGACGCCGTGCGGCACCCCGAGAACCGCGGCTACGGCGCCAACCAGAAGACCTGCTACGCCCGCGCCCTCCAGGCCGGGGCCGACATCGTGGTGATGCTCCACCCCGATTACCAGTACCAGCCGGACCTTATCCCGTTCATGACCGGCATCATTGAAAAAGATATCTGCGACATAGTGCTGGGCAACCGGATTAGGAGCCGCGCCGAGGCGCTCAAGGGCGGGATGCCGGTTTACAAATACCTCGCCAACCGCTTCCTGACAATGGCGGAGAACCTGGCCGCAGGGCAGAACCTCGGCGAATGGCACAGCGGCCTGCGGGCCTATTCCCGGCGTGCGCTGGAGGCCCTGAACTGGCGCGACAATTCCGACGATTTCGTCTTCGACGCGCAGCTGCTGCTGGAAGCGGCTTTCCGGGGCCTGAGGCTGGGCGATATCCCGGTGCCGGCGAAATATTTCGACGACGCCTCCTCCATAAGCTTTTCACGGAGCGTCAAGTACGGCCTCTCCACCCTCCTCGCAGTGGCCGAATACTCCGTCAACAAGGCCGGGCTGGCCCGGACCAGGCGCTATAAATAGCCCGCGCGTTCCTGAAGCCGGCCGATAAAATAGTATAATTATAAATTACAGGCGCTATTTTGCGCAGTTCGTCGCCGGGACGGCCCGGCCGGAGGGACCGATGTCAATTCACGGGATACGCATTAAAGACCTGCAGGAGCTGCTGAAAAAAGAAAAACTCGACGCCCTGGTGGTGGCGCGCCCGCTGGAACAGACTTTTTTGACCGGCTTCGCCATGGACGGCTACCTGCTGCTGGTCTCCAGGAAAGAAGCCTGGGCTTTCATGCCCAAGATGCTGCTGGACCAGTTCAGGTCCAAAGTCGGTTTCGTGAACGCTTCTTCGTCCGAGAACCTGCTGGAGTCTGTGCTGGCGAAGGTGAAAGAGAACAAGCTCAGGAAAACCGCCTTCGAGCCGGCGACCGAAACCTACGTGCGCGGGCAGTTCTGGAAAACAAGCGGTTTCAGCGAGATAAGGGGGCTCACCGCCGGGCTGAGGGCGGTCAAAAAAACCGAAGAAATAGCGGTCCTGCGCGAATCCTGCCGCATAGCGGCGAAAGCTTTCCGGATAATAAAGCCCAGGATAAAGCCCGGCCGGACCGAAATAGCCGTCTCTCACGAGCTGGAAGACATCATGCAGGCCATGGGCGCCAAGGGCCCGTCGTTCAACCTGATAGTCGGGTTCGGGCCGGATTCCGCCCTGCCGCACCACGAGAGCTCGGAGCGCCCGCTGAAGAACAACGAAGCGGTGCTGATAGATTTCGGGTGCGTGTACCGCGGCTACTGCTCGGATATCACCAGGACTTATTTCATGGGCAAGCCCACCGAGGAATTCAAGAAGGTCTACGCGATAGTGGACGCGGCCCAGAAGGCCGGCGTGAAAGCGGTGAAGGCCGGCGTGCCCGCCCGCGACGTGGACAAGGCCTGTCGCGACCATATCGCGGCGGCCGGCTTCGGACAGTATTTCATCCACGGGACCGGCCACGGGGTAGGGCTGGAGATACACGAGCCGCCGACGCTTAATACCAGGTCCGCGGAGGTGCTCAGGGCGGGCAATACGGTGACCGTCGAGCCGGGCATCTACCTTTACGGGAAGTTCGGTGTGCGCATAGAGGATTCCGTGCTGGTGAAGAAGGGCGGCTGCGAGATATTGACGAAATAGGCGCCGGGACCGTCCCGGGCGACAAGGAGAAAAATGATAATACTTACCGTTGTGGTGGTGGTCCTCGGCTTATGGGTGGTGGTCGTTTTCAACGGCCTGGTAAAGCTGCGCAACCAGGTCGCCAACGCGTTCCGGCAGATAGACGTGCAGCTGAAGCGGAGGCACGACCTGATACCGAACCTCGTCAATTCCGTGAAGGGCGAGATGAAGTTCGAATCCAGCACCCTGGAAAAGGTCATCCAGGCCCGCTCCGCCGCCGTCAACGCGGGGCAGACGGGGAACATGAACGAGATCCTGGCCAAGGAAGGGGCGCTGACGCAGGCCCTCGGCAAGCTGATGATGCTGACCGAGAATTACCCGAACCTCAAGGCCAACGAATCCGTCAGGGTCCTGATGGAAGAGCTGACCCATACCGAGAACCAGATAGGCTTCTCCCGGCAGTTCTATAACGACGTCGCCACCGCCTTCAACATCAAACAGCAGGTGGCCCCGAACAATATTTTCGCTTCAATGATGGGGTTCTCCCCGGCGGCCCTCTGGGAGCTGCCCGCGGATTCCCCGGAAAGGGAAAACCCGAAAGTGGACCTGGCGGTATAAAAGCGGCGGCGGCCCCGGATGCGGCCTGAAGCATGAACATCTACGAACAGCAGGCGTCGAACAGGCGGATGACCTGGTTCATCATGGCCGTCTTCGTCGCCTTTTTCCTGTTCATAGGCCTGGGGTTCGACTATTTCCACCAGAGTTTCAACCCCGCCGGGACCCCGCAGTACGTCTGGAACAATTCCGGGTACTACGAGGCCCAGTCCTCCTCGCAGCCCGTGCCCTACGGCACCATCATAGCGCTGCTGGTCGGGTTCGGCATGGTGCTGAACAGCGTCTTCAACGGCCCGGCCATGGTGCTCCGCTCCACGATGGCCCGCCGGGCGGACCCGGCCGACCCGAAAGAGAAACAGTTCATCAACGTGGTGGCTGAAATGGCCCTGGCCGCCGGCATAAGCCCGGCCCCGGCCGCCTATGTGGTGCCCGACCCCGACCTGAACGCTTTCGCCACCGGCTTCAGCCCCGCGGATTCGGTGGTGGCCGTCACCGAAGGGCTGCTTCACACGCTCAACCGCGAAGAGCTCCAGGGCGTGGTGGCCCACGAGATGAGCCACATCAGGAATTACGACATACGGCTGATGACCGTCACGGCCGCCCTGATCGGCGCCGTGGCCCTGCTGAGCGACCTGGCCGGCCGCTCGGCGCGGTACAGGTCGGCCGGTTCTTCTTACCGGGGGAGCGGCTCCTCGTCAGGCGGCCGGGGCAAGAACGGCGGCGCTCTGCTGCTGGTCATCTACGCCGTCTGGCTCATTTTCGTGCTGCTCGCGCCTTTCCTCTCCCGGCTGCTGGCCCTGGCCATCTCGCGGCAGCGGGAATACCTGGCCGACGCTTCGGGCGCGGAACTGACGCGCAACCCCATTTCCCTCGCGGCGGCCCTCGAAAATATCAGGGGCGCGGTCATGCCTACCAAGGCTGTGAACAACGGCGTGGCGCACATGTGCATAGCGGACCCGAGGGGGAGCCTTATTGAAGAGAAGCTCGGCTT
>CAZJUL010000170.1:0-6372 GCA_964549095.1 uncultured Elusimicrobiaceae bacterium | reverse complement strand
GAATCAGAAGTAAGAAACCTGCCTCAAAGTTGCACTTCCAATTAGAATGCGCCTCCGGGTTACCGGGAGACGTTGTCGTTTTCCTGGTAGGAATCCGGCTCCGCCTTGGGCGGGGTCGTGACAACCTTCCAGAAGAAATACGCCGTAAAGGCGGCTATAGTGATCTCGGTGGCCAGCATTATGGTAAGCGCGCTCGTGTTCATGAGTTTACCTTCTTCTTTTTATCGGCAATAAAGACCAGCCCGGCCAGGGCGGCGTAGAGGGCGACCATCAGCACGCGCGCCAGGGCTACGTGGGAGGTGACTTTCTTGGTTATGGTGGCCCAGATCTCCGGCATGCTGCCCACGAAAACCACCAGCAGGAAGACCGGCGTGACATATTTGATGACGAATTTGAACGCGCGCGGCACCTTCAGGTCGGCGCCGTCGGTTATCTCCTTCCAGCCCTTCTCCATGCCGAATACCCAGGCGAAAAGGATTATCTCGCCCAGCGAGAAGACCACCAGCGCTATGGTGCCGGCCCAGTAATCGAACTCGTTGAAGGCCTCCTGCGACAGCACGCTGGGTATGCCCAGCAGCAGCACCGCGGCACCGAAGAAGCAGGCGCCCCAGCGGCGTTTCCAGCCGAACTTGTCCTCCATGAAGGCCATGACCGGCGTGCCCATGGCCAGCGACGAGGTGATGCCGGCGAAGAACAGCAGGCCGAACCACATTATGCCGGCCGCGGCCGAGAAGAAGGCGCCCCACTGCGTGAACAGGTAGGGCAGCGTCATGAAGCCGATGCCGAAGCCGCTGCCGCCCTTGGTCATCTCCACTACCTTGTCTATGCCCAGGTAGCCGGCCGCTATCGGGATGATGATGGCGGAGCCCAGTACCACCTCCACGAACTCGTTCATCCAGCCGGCGCTCATCGCGTTCAGCGCTATGTCGTCCTTCGCTTTCACGTAGGAGGCGTAGCAGTGAATGCTGCCCATGCCCAGCGAAAGGGTGAAGAAGATCTGCCCGGCCGCGTTGCGCCAGACCACCGGGTCCCAGATAGAGGTGAAGTTGGGCGTCCACAGGAAGTTGAGGCCCAGCACGCCGTCATAGACCGCGCCGTTGGAGCCGGCCTGCATAGTGACGCCGCGGACGGCCAGCACCACGCCGAAGAGCAGCAGCAGCGGCATGCCTATCTTGGCCGCCATCTCCACGCCGCCCTGCAGGCCGCGGGAAAGTATCCAGGTGTTGAGGGCCACGCAGGCCACCCAGACCATGATCGGCTCGGAAGTGCCCAGCGCTATGTAGGTCTTGAAGAAATCGGCCACCTGTTCCTGCGACATGCCCATGAAATGGCCCATAGCGCTGTGGTAGGCCCAGGACAGGGTCCAGGCTTCTATGTAGGTGTAATAGGCGCAGATGCCTATGCTGATGAAAAGGCCCATTACGCCGAAGTATTTCCAGAAAGAGCGGTGGTTCATCGAGCCGAAGATGTAGGGCGTGCAGTGCTGGCCGGATTTCCCGGCGTGGCGGCCCATGGCCCATTCAACATAGAGGAGGGGCAGGCCCATCAGCACGAAGCAGGTGAGGTAGGGGATGAGGAAGGCGCCGCCGCCGTTCTGCACCGCCTGCGCCGGAAAGCGCAGGAAATTGCCCAGGCCCACTGCGTTGCCGGCCATGGCCAGCACCAGCCCAACCCTGGAGCCCCAAGCTTCTTGTTCTTTGTGATGAGCCATATGGCGAGTCCCCCTGGAATTTGCGTCCGCCAAACCCCGGCGGCGATTGGATATAATACCAAAAACCGGTTAAATAGGGACAGCGCCCTATTTTCCGATCATATTCCAAATCCGAGGGTGGCTGGCTGGACCAAGTTAGAACCTGTCTGATAGCGGAAGTCTCCGCTTAGGCAGTTATTGAAGGATTAAACGCTGCGCCAGGGGAAGCTTAGGGTAGACAGTCCTCATAAACTCATCACGCAATGCCTTGTCCGCCAACTGCGAGCCCATTGCGGATTTGCAGGCACTATAGGCCCCCTCTGCCTGGGACGGTTGGTGTGGTATCTTCTCCGGGTGAGTGGCGTTTTCGACCGCCTCTACCAACGCTGCGAGTTGTTTCAGCCCCCGCCTGTTTTTGCCGGCCGCGCCGTATGTCAGGTCCAGGTAGAGACAGCCTTGGGGAACGGTCATACCATAAAACTTCCGGATCCCTGCCAGCACCGCAGGCAGGAACTCGTCTCGATAATGCAGCGCTTGTGCCGCATCCCCGAAGAACGCGTAGCCCGGGGCATCGATGCCGCCCGGTGAGTCGTTAAAGTACTTATTCAGCAGGTCTATTCCTTCAGGGTTTCCGAATTCGGCCAACCCTTTAGCCGCATCAAGCGCACGGGTGTGCCCCCAGGACATCCTCTCCGTATCGCCGGCAGCCAGGTCAGTTTTAATTCGTTTAAGTGATCTCTCCAGCCGCTCCGGAGTAAATTTTTCCGGGAGCAAACCGGCTTCCTGATACCAAGCCAGACATTGCGAAATACCGCCGGTCCTGGTCATAAAATAACCGCTATCCACGTTGTCCGCTAGTAGTGAAACCGCCGCCTTATCCCTGAAAAGGCATAGCTGATGCGCCGCACGCCAGACATTATCCGGCGAAAAATCCGCCGATCTGATAACAAAAGGCACCAGCACATTGAAAGCGGATGGAAGAAATCGGCCCTTTTCCGAAGGAGATGAAGCGGGGCAATCGCCGCTCGGAAGTCCGGACAACGCCTGCCAATCAAAACAGGCGCGTACATCTTGCGGTATTTTGCCTACAGCCTCATAAAAAGCCTTGGTATCTACGCCACCCAGCTTGAGCTGAAAGGTTGCCAGGCTGTCGGTCGGCGCGGCCCAAGTGCTGATCACTATAATGGCGGCCCCGGTTTTATCGTCGAAGGCGTCGCCGATGTGCCACAGATCCGACGGTTTCAGGTCTGAAGAAAGTTGAGCCAGACCGGTTGCGGTTACCGCCCAGTAAACGCCGGCAAACGGATCTTTTACTGCCAATTTGATCGGAAAGCCGTAAGGCTGCGCGGAAGCAACTGCCTTGTTGATAGCGTCAAAGAGAGTTTCTTGTACCGGAACGGCCTCCGTTGTTCCCGACATCAGGGCGAAGTATTTGGAGTCGGGGACTTGAGCGAACCGGCGGGCTTTTCGGTTAAAGAGCATCCGCCTTCCATCGCTTGCAATAAATCCGATGTCCACCTTGCCGAATTCTATCTTGGAAATTGCCGGCAGGTAGTCGCGCGCATTGTCCTCATAATAGGCAGTCGCGGGCGCGGCAGACAGGAAAAGCCGGATCGAAAATACGGATAAGATTATAAATGCTTTCATACCCCCCCTTTGATCTGTAGGAAACATAAGTTCGGTAAACATAAGGGATAAGGGTCTATCGGTTGTGCCCGGGGCATGACTGATAGGCCATGTTGAGCCAAGCCGCTTCGCCCTTATATGGGGATTATATCAGAATTCAACGGGCCGCAACGCCGAAAAAAACCACGGCGGGCAGGTGTAACGGCGCCCCGGAAGCGGGGGTAAAAGGCGCGGCGGGGCGTTCCAGGAAAATTAGACAGCGCCCTGTTTTCCTGCGGCCCCGTAGTTTAAGCTAAAATAATAGGGCGCTGTCCCTATTTATTCTATTTATTCGGAACTTACAGGAGGCTTTTATGACCGCTGACACGCAAAAAGACGAAGTGCGCAAGGAGCTGTCGCGCTGGAAATGGTTCTTCTTCAGCCAGAAATACCGCTTCGACCTGGGGCACCAGTTCCTGGCCATGCTGAACTTCGCGCTGCTCATCATAGCGGCCAGCGACAAGCTGAGGTATTATACGGGGGTGCAGCGGGCCTGGGTGCTGGTGGCCGCGGCCGTGCCGCTCGGTTTCCTCGGCATGTGGCTGGTGGGCTTTTTTTTAGACCGCGTGGTGAAGTACGGGCAGGCCTCTAACCTGGAGGCCGTAAAGCGCAACCCTGTCTGGGAAGAGCAGCGGGCTTCTTTGCGGAGGATAGAGGAACAGCTGGGCGTCCTCATGGCGCGGACGGCGCCGGATCAGGCGGTCAAGCCTTAATTTAATATAATAATATCGGACGAACAGGGCGGCTGCGCCCGTAATTTAAGGAGAGTTTATGTCTACAAAAGCCCCGGTTTTCGAATTTACCGCCGAACAGATAAGCGCCATCCCGGCCAAAGCGATAGAAACGCTGGAGGCCCGGCTTAAGGAAATAGCGGGCGTACCCGGCGCGGGCAGCTCTTTCGACAATACCTTGCTGGCTTTTGAGCGGGCCGTGGCCGATTTCGGCGAGGCGGTCAATATCCCGATAGTGATGGCCTATGTTTCGGATAACGCCGATGTGCGCAAGGCCGCGCAGGAAGCGGAGCTGAAGATAAGCCAGTATTCGGTGGACCTTTTCACCCGGGAAGACGTGTTCGCCTCGCTTAACCGCTACGCCGCCAAAAAGGAAAAATTGGGCGAGGTTGAAGGCCGCCTGCTGGAGAAGACACTGCTGGACTTCAAAAAGAACGGCCTTGGCCTGGAACCGCGGAAAACGAAGAAGGTCAAAAAGCTTTTGAAGGAACTGGTGGCCATAGAGCTGCAGTTCTCCAAGAACCTGCGCGAAGTGACCGACAGCGCGGATATGACCGCCGAAGAGCTGAAGGGCCTGCCGGAAGACTATACCGGCCGCCTGAAGAAGACCGCCGAAGGCAAATATAACGTGACCATGAACTACCCGGATTATATCCCGTTCATGGACAACGCCGAGTCCGACGGGGCCCGCAAAAAGCTGGAGGCCCTGTTCAACAACCGCTGCGCGGCATCCAACGTGAAGCTGATGGAAGACGCAATAGCGCTGCGCAGGAAGATCGCGAAGCTCATCGGCTACCCGAACTTCGCCGATTACATGCTTTCCGACCGCATGGCCAAGAACAGCGCCAACGTCATAGATTTCATGGAGCGCACCTGGGCCAAGCTCAAGAAAAAAGGCCGCAAAGAGCTGCGCCAGCGGGCCAAGCTGAAGAACAAGAAGACCGGCGGCGCCGACAAGGGGCTGAACTCCTGGGAATGGCGCTATTACAACAACCTGCTGAAGAAAGAGAAGTATTCGCTGGACCACGAGAAGATAAAGGAATATTTCCCGCTGGAAACGGTCATAGAGGGGATGTTTGACATCTTCGGGCGCGTGCTGGGCATAAAGTTCGTGCCGGCGGAGCTGAGCGCCTGGCACAAGGACGTGCGGACCTACGAGGTCAGGAACGCGGACGGCACAACGGCCGCGTATTTCTACTTCGACCTGTTCCCGCGCGAAGGGAAGTACAAACACGCCGCCTGCTTCGGCCTGCGCAGCGGGCGCGAGCTGGCCGATGGTTCTTATGTCCTCCCCGCGGCGGCCATAGTGGCCAATTTCCCCGGCCCTTCCGGTGACATCCCTTCCCTGCTCAAGTTCGACGACCTGGTGACGCTGTTCCACGAGTTCGGCCACGTCTCGCACCAGCTGATGACCAAGGCGAAGTACTGCAAGTTCTCCGGCACCAGCGTCTCGCGCGACTTCGTGGAAGTGCCTTCGAAAATGTTCGAGAACTGGGCCTATTTCCCCGAAGTGCTCAAGCGCGTCTCCGGCCATTATAAGAACCAGTCCGACAAGCTGCCGGACAAGCTGATCAAGAAGCTGATAGATACCAAGAACATGGATTCCGGGCTGGTCTACCTGCGGCAGATCTTCTTCAGCCTGCTGGATATGAAGTACCACATGGCCAAGGGCAGGGTGGACACCACGAAGGTCTACGAGAAGCTGATGAAGAAGATCTCGCTGATCCCGATGAGCGAAGGCACGCACCCGCAGGCCAGCTTCGGCCACCTGATGGGCGGCTACGAGGCCGGCTATTACGGCTACCTGTGGGCGGAAGTGATAGCCGCGGACCTGTTCTCGGTGTTCGAGGAAAAAGGCGTGATGGACGCCGGGACCGGCGCGCGCTACCGCGACCTGATACTGGCCCCCGGCCGCAGCTACGACGAGGCGGCGCAGGTGGAGAAATTCCTGGGCCGGCCGGCGGCGGAAGACGCTTTCCTGAAGAGCATAGGCGCGGGCGACAACGAAGCGAAGAAGCGGGAAACGGCGAAATAGGGAACCTGGTTCCCCGGCGGTAAAGGTCCTGGGCGCATGAAAACAAAGCTGTCCATATTTGCCGGCCTGGCGGTCAGCGCCGCGCTGCTTTATTTCGCCTTCAGGAACGTGGACTTCGCCGCGCTGCGCGCCATCTACGGCACGGTCAACAACGCCTACATAATCCCGTCGGTGATCATCATACTGCTGGAGCTGTTCTGCAGGGGACTGCGCTGGAAGCTGCTGCTGGACCCGGCCGCCCCCGTGCGGGC
>CAZJUL010000169.1:0-6436 GCA_964549095.1 uncultured Elusimicrobiaceae bacterium | reverse complement strand
TTTTCCGCCCAGTTCGAACCGCGTCAGGAGCACCGTGGCCGGGAAGTCCGGCCCGGCTATCTTTTTATGCGTCCACTCGAAGAAATTAGAGCCTTTCTCCAGCGCGGTTTCTATCATCCGCCTGGCTTTGACGGAAGAGAGCTCTCCGTCGGGCTGATACTGCGGGGAAACCTCCCACGGCCGCCTGGCGGCGAAGTCCGCCCCGTCTTTCGCTCCGAACAGCTCTATCGTCGCGGGGTTGCCCGCTGTGAACCTCCAGTCCGGCGGAAAGAGCGTCATCAGCGCTTCATGTGAGGATTCAAAAAGCGTTCGGTACCTGAGTTCGCTTTCACGCAATGTCGCAGCGGCCTGCTTCTGCTTGGTTATTACGTCGAAAACCGCCACGAAGTGGTCGCCTGCAGGGCTGTAGACCGAAATGGAGAACCACGTTTTCAGCGCTTCCACCCATATTTCGAAACTCTCCGGTTTACCGGTACGCGCCACGCGGCCGTATATCTCCAAAAGCGCGCTGTCGGTTTCGCATATGCCGGGTATTACTTCCGTGACCTTTTTAGAGGTCACGTTTTTAAGCCCGGTCAGTCTCTCAAAAGCGGTGTTCACGGCAAGGAAGACGAAATCAACGGGCTTATCACCTTCGTATATCATGCGGCAGTAAGCAAAGCCGTTGAGCATGTTTTCGAACAGCGAGCGATAGTGGTTTTCGCTTTTGATCAATGCTGATTCCATTCGCTTGCGCGCCCGGCGCTCAGCCGCGTCCCGCAGTTCCCGCTCTATCGCGGGGATGAGCCGGACCAGCTGGCCCTTCATAAAGTAGTCGCTGGCCCCGGTCCGCATGGCCGCTACCGCCACATCTTCGCCGATAGTGCCGGAGATTATTATGACCGGCAGGTCGGCGTCCTTGCGCCGCGCTATTTTCAGCACGTCAAGCGCGGTAAACTGCGGCATACTGTAGTCGGAGAGCACTATGTCCCACGGCTTCGCGTCAAGCGCGGCCTGCAGGCCCTCGGCGGTGTCCACCCGCTCATATACGGGCTCAATGCCGCCGGCGCGGAGCGTGCGCAGGAGCAGCTTCACGTCGGTTTCCGAATCCTCGGCGATCAGTATCCTCAGTTCTTTACCCATACCGGCCTCAGAGCTTAGACGGACGTTCGTTGAGGAGCAGCCAGTACAGCCCCAGTTGCCGCACCGCCTCCGCGAACTGGTTGAAGTCCACAGGCTTGCGCACGTAGCTGTTGGCGCCCAGCTTATAGCTATTAATAAGATCCTCTTCCTGCGTGGATGCGGTAAGTATTACTACCGGGATGAGTTTTGTGCGTTCGTCCGCGCGCAGGCGTTTTAAAACCTCCAGACCGTCAAGTTTGGGGAGCTTGATGTCCAGGAGCACTACCGCCGGGTAACAGGAGAGCTCCCGCCCGGCGAACGCTCCTGTGCCGAAGAGGTAATCCAGCGCTTCGGCCCCGTCATGGACCACGTCGACCGTGTTCTTGATATTGCTTTTTTTGAGAGCCCTCAGCGTCAGGGCCTCGTCATCCGGATTGTCTTCAATCAGAAGTATGGTCCCGTCAGTCATGTTGTGTCTCCTTATGTATCCCGAGAGTGAAAT
This sequence comes from uncultured Elusimicrobiaceae bacterium, assembly GCA_964549095.1. Lineage (GTDB taxonomy): Bacteria > Elusimicrobiota > Elusimicrobia > Elusimicrobiales > UBA9959 > JAHJSU01. The sequence goes on along the minus strand of CAZJUL010000169.1, from coordinate 4,833 downwards.
AGAATGTCGCCCCTTTTCCCATGCCGGCCTCCGCCCATACCCTGCCGCCATGCCGGGCGACTATCCGCTGCACGGTAACCAGGCCGATGCCGGTCCCGGGGAAATCTTCTGTTTTATGCAGACGCTGAAAAGCGCTGAAGAGCTTGCCGCCGTATTTCATGTCGAATCCCGCGCCGTTGTCCCGCACGAAAAAAGTTGTTCCGGAGCCGGAACTGACAGCCCCGAACTCAATCCGCGCCTTGGGCTGCTTGCCAGTGAACTTCCAGGCGTTCCCGAGGAGATTATCCAGGGCGATCCGGAGAAGGTGCGCATCACCGTCTACTGAAACCCCACGTTGGATAACGCATTCAACAACGCGCTCCGGCTGCGCTTTCTGTAGATCCTTAATAACGGCCAGGGCGAGTGCACTCAAATCCAGCCTTTCATGAGTGAGTTCCGAGCGCGAGATCCGTGAAAGCTTTAACAGGTCGTCTATAAGGACGCCCATGCGCTGTGCGCTGGTGCGTATCCTTTGGAGATGCTCCTGTCCTTCGGTATCCAGCGTGTTCTCATAGTCCTCTAGCAGGGCCAGGCTGAAGCCGTCTATGCTCCTGAGCGGGGCCCGCAGATCGTGCGAAACGGAATAACAAAAGGCCTCAAGTTCCTTGTTGACGTTCTCCAACTGTACAGTGCGCAAAGCAACGCGCTGCTCCAGTTCGCTGTTAAGCCGGCGGATGTCCTCCTCCCCCCGCTTACGGTCGGTGATGTCGACCAGGGAGGTCATGAAATACAGCGGCTTGCCATGTTTGTCGCGGCGCAGGGCGGTGCTTACATCAGCCCAGACTATCGAGCCGTTTTTATGGAGATATCTTTTATTGAACCGCACCGCGGTTTTTTCGCCGGAAATAACCGCATTCAGGAATCCCTGCGTTGCTTCAATATCTTCGGCGGGCGTGAGCTCCTGCCATTTTTTACTCATAAGCTCTTGTGGGGAATAACCCAGCAGATCGCAGAAAGCTTTATTGACATTTATCTCGCCGGAGGGAAGCGTAAGCGATTTGCCGATAGTGGAGTTGTCAAAGATATATTTAAACTTATCCTCGCTATCGCGCAGCGCGTCCGCGGCCAGGCGCCTCTCCGTGACGTCCCGGGCGAAGACCGACACGCCTATCACCTCCCCCCGCGCGTTCCTGACCGGGTTATGTTCCACCTCGAAAAACCTGCGGGCCGGGCCCTGGCCGGAAACCGCTGTTTCTGTGGAGCGCTCACCGCGCAGCGCCAGGTCCAGGTTTTTGCGCGCCGCGTCCCTGTCCGCCGCCACGGTCTGGTACTTCAGCAGGCTGGTCCCGAGGCGGAGCTCAGCGCCATAAAGCGCTTTCATAACGCCGGCATGAGCGGAGTTAAAGCTGGTATAGCGGTACTCGCGGTCCAGGCTGAAAGCCGGGGAGCCCAGGCTTTCATAAATGGCTTCTATCGTCCCGCCCTGCTGCTGCGCGGTTCCCTCCGCGTCAAGCAGCGCCGCGGAAAGCCGTGCATGGCGGCGCCTGAAAAAGATGAACAAAGCGCCGACGGTCAGCAGGGTGAGAAGCCCCGCAACTATAAATATCATCACGCCCCGGTAATGCGCTTCAGCAAGTATTTCGTCCGCGTCCACCTTGTTCACCATGAACCAGGGCCAGTCCGGTACGGGGCGGAGATCCGCCAGCACTTTTATCCCGCGGTAATCCCTGCCCTCGAACCCGCCGGTCCCGCCCAGCGCGGCCTGCACCCCCGGGACTTCCGTCCGGGTCAGCGGGATGCGCAGCGAGAGAGCCGTGCCTGAGCTGTGGCGCAGTTCGTGCAGGTATAGTAGGCTTCCGGCGTCTTTGCGCACCAGCAAGGTCTCGGCGGTTTTGGCCGGCGTCGGCCAGGAGTGCAGGAGAGGGTGTAGAAAGGTTCTAGGATCGGTGCGGAGGATGAGCGCGGCCAGCGGGCGGCCTTTCCCGTCCAGGATGGGCGCGGCAATGTCAAGGTGGACCTGGCCGCAGCTGGAACAGCGGAAGAGATCCCCGAAGACGGGTTTTTGTGAGGAGAGCGCCAGGGCGGCCAAAGCGAGCGTTTCGGGGCCAAGTCCGGCGGCGTGGTTGTCCACAGCGAAAAAGACCCGGCCGTTCGCGGCGGCCAGGATAGCGTTCTGATAGTTCTCATACCGGCACAGCAACTGCAGCCGTTCAAGGATCTCTTTTTTTACCGCCGGGTCACCCGTTTTCAGGAATTCGGTTATCCGCAAATTCAGTATGCCCGAGGAGTTCAGGTTCGCGTCAGCAAGGCGCTCTTCCCGCCAATCATTCAACGCAGTCAGCTTCAGCGTGGAAATATTCTTTAATTCTTCAAATTTAGCGGCCCTGATATACGCGGTTTCATGGCTGTATAGCCAGTATGCCGCAAGGCTATACCCCAGGCTAAGCGCGGCAAGCAGCAATGCCGCCGGCTTCCAGGAAATGGCCGATACTGCGTCTTTATTTTGTCGCATGCGTCTTCCTGAACATACCTGCTTTTCATGGCCGCCGCATGGCCTCTTGGCAGGAGTATGGCCGGATATTATGTCGGTTATGGACTGATGCGCAGCTAATGCCGCATCAGTTTTTTTTCTCACCCTACGATGATGGTATACCTTTAGTGACTATAAGTCAACGTGAATTAATTACTTAGTCCTATGGATTATGGAAGACATCGGGAACATGTAATAGAATCCTAAAAAGAGGGGTTTTATCGCGCGGCTATTCGTTTTTCAGTCATTCTGATTCCCTACACCGGATTGTCGTAACTTATATTTGAACTTAATTTGAGCCGTTCCGGAGCTTTTCCTCAGGTCAGCGGCTTATACTATTTAAGGAAGAAGGAATTATGAACGAAAAGAAAATAGTCAGAGTTGATCCGGAGCTTAAGGAAATAATGCCCGGCTACCTGGAAAACCGGAGAAAGGACCTGGCGGCCATGCCGCTGCTGCTTAAGGAAGGGAACTTTGACGCATTAAGGGTTATGGGGCATAAAATGAGCGGTTCCGGGGGCGGCTATGGTCTGTATTTCCTTACGGAGCTGGGCGCGAAGCTGGAAGCCGCGGCCCCGAAAGCCGACAAGCGGAGCATTGAAGCGCAGGTAGACGAACTTAGGAATTTTCTGGATTCGCTGGAGATAGAATATGCAGACCCCTGTTAAGATCATAGCGACCGACGACGACGCCGATATACGGCAGCTTATAGAGCTGTCCCTGCAAAGGGAGGGCTATGAGGTGGGGTCGGTGGCCAGCGGGGAGCTGCTGCTGAACCGCCTGAAATCGGTCACGCCGGACATATTACTATTGGACATAATGATGCCGGGAATGAGCGGCTATGAGGCCTGCGCCGCCCTGCGCTCTAACGCCTCGAGCAAGGATATCCCTGTGATCTTCATAAGCGCCAAGTCCGAAGAAAAGGACAAAGCACGCGCTTTCGCCGTAGGCGCCAGCGACTACCTGACCAAACCGTTTGACGTTAAAACACTGTCGGCTAAGGTAAAGAGCGCCCTTGAGCGCAAAAAAAGCTGGGTTGCCCCGGCCCTTCCCCGCGCGGCGCTGAAGACCCCCGGCACTTTCGGGGAGTTCAGGCGGCACATACTGGAAACCCTCGCCCCGGAGGTGAAGAAAAATATTCAGGCCGCGGGGGCGGCCGGAAATCTGGAAAAACTGGCGGCGGCGCTGGACCTGCCGCGCAAGGGCCTGGCCCAGTCCGCCGCGCTGCATCTTGGCCTGAAATTCCTGCCCTTAATAAACCCGGACGAACTTGAGCTGGGGGCGATACCGCCTTCTTTCCTTAAAGCCAATTCCGTGCTGCTGCTCAATAAAGACGGGCGGCGCACGGCGGTGATAACCGAGCCTTTCGATTTTCAGCTCTGCGACACGCTGAAGGCCAGCCTTGGGGAGGATTGCGAAATGGCGGTCGGGGACCCGGAGATGGTGGCGGCCCTGCTGAACCCGGAAACCCCCAATCGGGAACCGGGCTTCGACCTTAGCGCCGCGGCGCCGGTCCCGGCCGCGCCGGGCGGCACGGAAACAAGCCCGGTCAGGTATATAACTTCACGCCTGTTCGAGCTCTCTATAAAGGAACGGGCCAGCGACATCCACCTGGAGCCGAAAGAGAAGGATATCGCCGTGCGTCTGAGGGTGGACGGGGATATGAAGGATTTTATGACTTTTGAAACGGAGATCGGCGTGATGGTGATCTCCCGGCTTAAGGCTATGGCCGGTATGGATATAGCCGAGCGCCGCCGCCCGCAGGACGGAAGCTTTTCCGGTTCTCTCGGCGGAGAAAGGTTCATCTTCCGGCTGGCCACTACCTCCACCATCTTCGGCGAGAGCCTGATAATACGGATAGTAAGGCCCGAGGCGAAAGCAAAAGACGCGCTGGAGCTTGGCCTCTCCGCGCCGCAGGCGGAACTTTTCAAGGGCTTTGCCCGGCGGCAGCAGGGCGTGCTGCTGGTGGTGGGCCCCACCGGGTCAGGCAAGACCACCACCATCTATTCCCTGCTCTCCGGCATGGACCTGCGCAAGCGCAGCCTTATCACCGTAGAGGACCCGGTGGAGTTCCGGATCCCTTCCGCCAACCACCAGCAGGTCAATGAAAAGGCCGGCGTCACCTTCGAGGCCCTGCTGAAGTCTTCGGTAAGGCAGGACCCGGACATCCTATTCCTGGGCGAGACGCGCGACGCGCACTCCGCTAAGATACTTCTGGATTTCGCCAGCACGGGGCACCTGGTGATAACCACTATGCACACCTCGAACGCCAGCACCGCCCTCTTCAGGCTGGAGCGGCTGGGTATTTCAAGGGCGATAATGGC
>CAZJUL010000168.1:0-6471 GCA_964549095.1 uncultured Elusimicrobiaceae bacterium | reverse complement strand
CACTTCTTCCGGCGTGCCCAGCCTGCCGGCGGGGATGCGCTTTTTTATCTCGTCCAGCGGCAGGCCGGCCAGCATACCCGTCTCTATGAAACCCGGGGCTACCGCGTTCACGGTCACGCCGCGCTTGGCCACTTCAGCCGCGAGGGCTTTTGTGGCGCCGATAAGCCCCGCCTTGGCGGCCGAATAATTCACCTGCCCGGCAAGCCCGGACTGCCCGGCGGTAGAGGAGATATTGACCACCCTGCCCTTGCGCTGCAGCAGCATCTCTTTAATGACCGGGCGTGTAATATTATAGAAACCGGTTAAATTAGTGTCAATAACGCCCTGCCAATCCTCATCCTTCATCCAGACCAGCAGCGAATCCGCGTGTATCCCCGCGTTATTGACCAGGATGAAGAGCGGCCCGTTCTTCTCCATCCAGGCGGCTACCGCTTCGGCGGACTCTTTTTTGGCGACGTCGAAGCAGAGCAGTTCCGCCGAACCGCCGGCTTTCTTTATCTCTTCCAGCGCGGACTGCGCGTCGGGGCCGTCTTTCCGGCAGTTCACCACAATATGAAATCCGTCCCTCGCCAGGGCGATAGCGATGGCCCTGCCTATGCCCCTGCTGGCCCCGGTAACGAGCGCCGTTCTCTTATCCATAAGATCTCCTTATTTTTTCTCCCGGCTGGAACCGAATTTGCCGCGCAGCAGGCCGGGGACCATCCCCAGCAGGATGCGCAGGTTCTCCCGGCTGCCGAGCACTATGCGGGCGTGTGTCTTCCTGTTCTTCCACTTCTCGTAGAACGAGCGGATGGTTATCCAGTATTCCCGTTCCAGCTCTTCGATGGAAAGGTGCCGGCTGGGCACGATAAAATTCATCCCGTTCATGCTGTCCCAGGCCCGCTGGTCGTTCAGCCCGGGCAGTGACTCGGCCAGCGGCACTCCCGGATAAGGCGTGAACTTGGAAACATTCAGGGTGCTTAACGGGAGGGACGCGATGAAGTCCCTGGTTTCCCGGATGGTTTCAAGGGACTCCTCGGGAGTCCCCATCATAAAGAGCCCTTTCGCCAGTATGCCTTCCTCAGCCGTTTCCCTGACCGACTGGCGGGCTTTTTCCAGCGCGAAATGCTTGTTGAGGGATTTCAGCACCGCAGGCGAGCCGCTTTCCAGCCCATAGGAAACGCTCCAGCAGCCGCTGCTCTTCATCGCCCTGAGCAGTTCCCGGTCCACCGACGCGACGTGCGCGTCGCAGCTCCATCTTGTCCCGGGGCGCAGCGCACCCAGGTGCCGGCAGATCTCCAGCGCGCGGTCCCGGTCGGCGGTGAAGATATCGTCGTAAAAGATGAAATACTTTATCCCGTATTTCCGCTGAAGGTGGTCCACCGTTTCCCCCACGCGGCGCGCGCTCATGCTCCGGCACCTGCTGCCGAAGGTGCCTTTAAAGCAGAAAGAGCACTGGAACATGCAGCCGCGCGAGGGAGCAAGGCCGCACATCGGCCCGCCTGGGTTGAAAAAGGGCGGCGCGTTATAGGAACCGGGGAACCCGTCGAGCAGGTCCCAGGCTGGCAGTGGCAGCGCGTCCAGGTCCTCTATCAGTTCACGGGGCGGCGTCCGGACATATTTGCCGGCCTTGTCCCTGTAGACCAGCCCGCGCACAGCGCCGGGCCCACCCCCGTCGCGGACCATCTTGATGAGTTCCGCCAGGGTGACCTCGCCTTCGCCTATCACGCCGTAATCTATCTCCGGGGCGGTCTGAAGGAAAGCCTCGGCCGCGCCGGATACGTGCGGCCCCCCCGCAATTATCACCGTGCCCGGCAGCCGTTTGGAAACTTCCCGCGCCAGCTCTGCGGCGGCGGAGCTGCAGACCGTGGGAACGCTGAGGCATAAGACCTGCGGAGCCCACCTGGTTATTTCCTCCAGCAGCCGCGCGCGGGAAAAGCCGGCGGCCAGCGAGTCGATAAGCCGGAGTTCCAGCGAGCCGTCTCTTTCCCTGAGGTAAGCGGCGAGGGAAGTTATGCCCGAACACGGTTCTATGCCGCCCACCCGGCGCAGGTGCTGCTTGGATTCGGTCCAGGCCGTATACGGGGGCACGGTCAGCAGGATCTTCACCGGTTCACCCCCGCGGTGCCGTAAGACGCGGGCCGGAAAGTTTTAATGTAGCGGTCGTACCTGCCGTCCAGCAGGAACGGGTCCGCCGGCACGCGCGGCGCGGCAGGGCCGGCCGCGAAATCCTTTACGCTGAAAGGGACATATTCCCCAAGCTGGTGCGGGCCGGCCGAGATCCAGAGTATCCCGCGCGTGACATCGGCGATGACGGAATGCGCCGCTATCAGGGGGTTTATGGCCAGGGGATCCACCCCGTCGGGATCGTCGCCCCTGTCCCGCAGGATGGCGGCGGCCGAAATAATATCCGGTCCGCGCGGCAGCGCGGCCAGCTTTGTCTCCGCGCGCTTCTGCCGGGCCACTGAAGAGCTGGAAGCCATATGCTTCAGGTTTTTTTTGTCCTGCGCCAGTTCAGGGGTCAGGAAATGATTGGAACAGACCAGCGTCTTACCGCCGCTTTCGCGCAGCCCCGTCCGGCCCGGCGTTTTTTCCACCACCGCGGCCAGCCCCGATTTCCCGTCGGCTACCAGGAAAGAATCCGAGACGAACACCCGGGCCCTGGAGATAATGGCGACGGCCTCTTCCAGCGTGGCCGCGTGCTGCAATATTTCGCGCACGACGAAGCTGGAGGGCGTTCCTACGCGGCGGCTGTCCGCGGAAGCCCCCGCGTTTATCGAGACATAGACCAGCTTTTCGTTCAGGCCGGTCACGGCGCCCATCATGCCGGGCCAGGACACCGAAAGGAACTTGTAGCCCTTTTCCGGCTTTACGAACATCGCTATCTTGTCCTTGTCGAAGCCGGGCCCGCCCTGGAAATCGAAATTGCGGCCCACTATAAGCCGCCCTCCGGGGCCGCGCGCCGCGAACGCGGTGCAGCCGTCGATGGACTCGCGCGGGGCCAGCGGCATCTCTATCACGAAATGCGAGATATCGTGCGCGGCGTGGTAAGCCCCCAGCCGGTGATAGAACGGCGCTATCTCCGGGTGGCGGTCGGTGAAGCCCTTCGACGCCCCCAGTATCTCCAGCTTGTATTCCTCTCCGACAAAATCAGGCAGGTCGCGCAGCCGCCACATAACATATTTCCTGAGCAGCCAGAGCAGCGCGGAGGACGGGATCTTTTCCTTTATCATCCCCAGGAAATCGTCCTCCAGGCTTTTCATCATCGGGTCCGTCAGGCGGGCGGCCGTATAGCCGACGGTGAACGGGTCGCCCTCCAGGTAAAGCTTCCAGATACCGCGCTCTTTGCGCAGCCAGGACTTCCCGGAAAAGCGCGCTTCGCCGTTCTCCGCGACGCGCAGCTCCAGCGGGGCGAGGTCGCTGACCGCCCGCTGCTGCAGCGCCTCCGGGACGCGCAGGGTCCGCTCCAGCACGGCGGAACCGACTATGCCGGAAATGAGCAGCGCCAGCGCGGCCGCGCCGGCGGAGAGCAGCAGTTTTCTGCGAAAGGTCATCTATTTTCCGGAACCGAAGATCAGCGAAGCGTTTATGCCGCCGAAAGCGAAGCTGTTCGACAAGATCCTGCGCGCCTGTATAGCCGCGGGTTTCTGCAGATGGTTCACGCCCGCGCAGTCTTCGCCGACGTTCTCCAGGTTCAGCGTCGGGGCCAGGAACCCCTCTTTCATCATCAGCAGGCAGAAAATGGCTTCCAGGCAGCCGCACGCCCCGATGGTGTGGCCCACGTGGCCTTTGGAACTGCTGACCGGCACGGACGCGCCGAAAAGTTCTTTTATGGCCCAGGATTCAGCGGCGTCGCCTATCTGCGTCCCTGTGGCGTGGGCGTTTATGTAGTCTATGTCCTTAGGCTCCAGCCCGGCCGAAAGGACGGCGTCTTTCATGCAGCGGAGCATTCCCTCCCGCGAAGGCATGGCTATGTGCTCGCCGTCGCAGCAGGTATTATAGCCGAGTACCTCGGCGTAAACAGGGGCGTTCCGGGCCAGGGCCCGCTCGCGGTCCTCCAGCACCATCACGGCGGCGCCTTCGCTTACGGCCAGGCCGTCGCGGGCCGAGTCGAAAGGCCGCGGCGTCCTGGTGGGCGAGGCGTTATAGGCCCGCGAAGCGGCGCGCACTATGTCGAAAGTGCAGGCCGTGGTGACGTGCAGTTCTTCCGCCCCGCCGCAAAGCATCGCTTCCTGCCGCCCGTGACGGATCAGGTCGTAACCGAGACCTATCGCCTGCGCGGAAGAAGCGCAGGCCGAAGTCGGGGAGTAAACGCAGCCGGTCACGCCCAGGTGCACGGCGGCGTTGGCGGCCGTGGTGTGCCCCATCACCTTCATGAAGGAAGTGCCCATCTGTTCTTCTACACCGCCCTTCACCGTGAATTCTGAGAAAAAATCGTTCATGCACTTGGGGCTGCCCGTGGTGGAGCCCATCGAAATGCCCGCCCTGCCCGAGCGGAGGTAATCCGGCGCCAGCGCCGCGTCTTTAGCGGCGTCTTCCGCCGCGATCGCGGCCATCACCGAAAGTTTCCCCATCGTCCGCCTGGCCTGGCGCGGAATGCGCTTGGGGTCGAACTCGGCGACCTCGCCGCCCACGAAGGAATTCAGGCCTTTTACCTGCTTCCAGTCGTCCATGCGCTTTATCCCGGAGCGCCCGTTCTTCAGGCCCTCGGCGGCTTCCTGGGGGGTATTGCCAATGGGCGAAAGCAGCCCTATCCCGGTTATCACTACGCGGTTCATAATGTCTCCGTGTTCATCTTGTTGAGCAGGTATTCGCCGCCCAGCATTTCGGCGCAGCAGGAAACGCTGCCGATGACCGTGCCGACGATGCCGGACATCTCGATATTCTGCCCGGCCAGGAATAGCCCGCCCAGGCGGGTGCGCGGCAGTATCCGGCCCGCGCGCAGCTGGGCCACGCTCTTTTTGACGCCGTAGGTGGAGCCGTCGCAGGCCGCCACATAATCCCTGAGCGACAGCGGCGAAAAAGTGCCTACGACCTCGCCGCCCTCTATGGCCTCCGGTTGGCGCGCTTTTATGAAGTCCATGACTTTGCCGGTCACGGCTTCTTTCATTCGGCGGTAGTCCTCCGGCCTGGACCCGAGCTTAGTGTCCTTCCAGCGGTCCATTTCGGAAAAAGCCATCGGCGTAAGCAGGGTGGCGGAGCCGTTGGGCGAGCCGGGGTCGCAGGAGCCCGAGCAGAACACCATCTCCACTTTTGAGCCGGACTCGGTCAGCCGCTGGCCGTAGAAAGCCGCAACGTCCTCGCCGGCGTAAAGGTAGATATTGCGCGAATCCAGCACGGACTTGCGCCCTTTGAAGACCAGGCAGACGCCGAACAGCGACATGGTCTCTTCCAGCGAAAGCAGGCGCTCCTTGTAAGCGGGCCGCATAATGCCGGGCGGGATCAGGCCGAAGAGGCGCTTGGGATGCCCGGTAAACACAACGCGGGGCGCCTCGATGAATTCGCCGCCGGCCAGCGCCACGCCGGAAACGCGCCCGTTCTCCGCGGAGATCCCCGTGACCTCGGCGGAGGTCCTTATCTCCCCCCCGCGCGCTTTGAGGGCTTTGATAAAAGCGTTCGTCAGTTCGCCGCTTCCCCCGTTCACCTTCCACGCGCTCTGCACGAAGGAATCCAGCACCAGGAAATGCAGGAAGCAGGGGCATTCGGCCGGCGGCACGCCGTAAAGCGTGTTATTCGCCGAGAGGACGGCCTTCAGCCGCTCGTCGGCGGTGATAGAGTCGAGGTATTCGCGCAGGGTGCGCTGGTCGTCGGCTTCCCTGTGCGCTTCGGCCGGCGGTTTCAGGTTGTAAAGCGCGAACCGGCCGCAGGTCGCGCGCATATCGGCGATGAAGCGCTTTATGGCCGCGCGCTCTTTTGGGAAGGAGGCCGAAAGCTTTTCCTCGAAGGCCGCGTAGCCCTGCGGTATCTCGGCGGAGAAGCCGGGGAACGAGTATTCGTCGAAGCAATCCTTGTCGAACCGGGTGAAAGAAACGTGGTCCAATACCCCGGCGTATTTCAGGTAGCGCCAGAGCATCTGGCCCTTCTCAAGGCCGCCGATAAAATGCACGCCCGTCGGGAAAAGTTCCCCGCCGCGCCTGAAGCACTGCAGCAGCCCGCCGGGAACGGCGTGGCGCTCCAGGACCAGGACTTTCTGCCCTTCCTTGGCCAGGACGCAGGCGGCGTAAAGCCCGCCTATCCCCGAACCTATGATCACCGCGTCATAACGCATCAGAAAATCCCGTCAGACCGCTTCCCCGACTGGTTTTTTGTTATTATACCTTTAACGCGCGGTTACGGCAAAAGACGAGAGACGGTTGATGTGCCCGACCTGTTCGCATGAATTGTGCTTCGCACCCACGATAAAGTATCGCATTATGTTTACTATAATCCGGTCGAAACGCGCCATGGCTCTTGCTGCGGCCATGCTGTTCTTGTTGTGTTCGGAGTATCAAG
>CAZJUL010000167.1:0-6489 GCA_964549095.1 uncultured Elusimicrobiaceae bacterium | reverse complement strand
CACTCATCAGGATCAAGACTCCGGCTATACAACCGCCGTTGCCCCTGCCCTCTTCGAGGGCCCAGAAAACCTTTGGTTCCCTGCCGTGTCCATATAAATGGCGGACTAGGCCGCCTTCACGGTAATGGCTTCCGACTTCAGTCGGGCCAACATTCGCTTGGCTCACGGCCGAGGCGTCTTCGCCTAAAACAGGGTGGAGGAAGCGGCTAATCGCGGTATGTGGTTTTTCCAACATGACGTAGAGCTCGCTCCCTCCACTCAAATCTTCATGCAAATGCCTTCGCCTCGTCAAAGGGCTTCTGGTCTTTTAAAACGTGATAACACGCCCGCGCCAGTTTGTGGGCTACAGCCTTGGCAGCAACGATCTTATTTGTCTTCGCCTGTTTGCGCTGATAGAATTTCCGGATGCGCTCATTGTAGCGCACCGCGTAATGCGCCGCCTCGATAAAAGCCCAGGCCAGGTATTTATTCCCGTTCTTACGGTTGCCCTCGCCCTTCTTCTTCCCGTTACTCCAGCGGGAACTGCCCACGCAGCGGGCATATGACGCGAAACGCCCAACCTTCACGAATCGGTCCATATCCCCGGCCTCATACATAATGGTCATACCCAGGATGTTCCATATGCCGTCTACCGTCAGCAGTTTCTTGAATTCCGGCCTGAACTTCGCATTCTGCAGCGCCAAAGCTTCAACTTCCGCAATCTGCGCGTCTAGGCAGCGCAACATCACCAAGTTGCTTCTAATCGCCAGCGAACGAGCCTGATTGCCTTCGCAAAGCCGGTCGATTTCCCCATCATCCAGGTCGCGTATCTCATCGCTGGATATGCCGTGCCCATTGTTCCGGCTGATAATCCCCTGAATACTCAGTATCTGCATGGTGCGGTAGCGTACCAGTTGGCCGCGTTTGCGCAATAAGTCGCGCACGGCCCGGTCTTCCTTCGGGTGGATGTGGCCTGTAGGCAGTACGCCAAGCCGCAGCAGGTGGGCCAGGTGCCGGGCGTCATGCTCATCCCCCGTGTATTTAAGCCCTTCATAGACTTTCACCGCCGCCGTATTCACCAGCTTTATTTCGTAACCGGCTTCCATGAGCCCGTCGACCAGCCAATACCAGTTGTACGTCGATTCCACCGCTATCGCCTGGATCTTCTTCTTGTAAGGCGCCAGCTCTGCCAAGATAACCGATAGCTGGTTCGGCAGCCGCCGCTCATATACGGTTTTGTCCGTTTCATTCATGACCACCAGCACACTGTTGTTGGAATGCAGGTCAATTCCTGCGTATAATTTCATAGTCCCCTCCTCAGCTTGTAATTTGCTTCTAGACACAGCAATTTTACAAACCTGGGGAGGGGACCTCTATATGATTATCGCGGTTTAAATCCGGTGACATAATACTTACTAGGCGGGTTCAGATCGGAAACAAGTCATATGTCACCGTATTTCCGGAATTTCATATAATAAGGACGGGGCGCACCGCTCGGTTACCTTGTATCGCAAGTTAGTCATTTAGTCATCAGCGTCCCCTTTTTTTATGCCTATAAGAGCCGTCTGCGCCTGCGGCGCGGATTACAACCTGAAGGACGAATACGCCGGGATGCGGCTGGGCTGCCCCAAGTGCGGGGAGGCCGTGAGCGTGCCCGCCCTGCCGCCGCGCCCGCCGGTGAACGCGCAGGCGGGGGACCCGGTTTTCGCCCGCGATGTTTTCCTGATGGACCAGAACCACTGGGCCGTGAACGAAAAATACTACATAACTGACAAGGACGGGAAGGCGCTGATGTTCGCGGAGCGCCCGGTCTTCGTCGTGCTGAACATCTTCGCCGCCGGCGGCGGCTTCCTGGCCGGCGCGCTCAACATGATCATTACTTCCGGGGCGGTCAAGGCCGCCAAGGCGGCCAACCTGCCCCAGCCGCCCGTGACCGCGCTGAGCCTGTGGCTGATCTTCGGCACCATCCTGGTGATGGTCGTCACCACGATGTTCCTGCTGGCCAAGCGCAACATCACCGTCTACCGCGACGACAGGCGCTCCGCGGTGCTTCTTAAGATAACGCAGGACTTCCGGGTGCCGCTGCTGAGCTCCGCCTATACCGTGCTCGGCCCCGACGGCGCGCTGATAGCCAGGCTTTTTAAGAAGCGCCTGCGCAACATCTTCCGCAAGCGCTGGTACGGGCTGGGGCCCGACGGGAAAGTGCTCTTCGTGGCGATGGAAGATTCAATGGTGCTTTCCGCGCTGCGGCGCGCGATGTTCGGGTTTTTCGGGTTCCTGCACACCAATTTCGTCATCTACGGGAAGACCGGGCTGCTGGGCGAGTTCAACCGCCGCCTGACGATGCAGGACCGCTACGTGCTGGACCTGGGCGCCGATTCCCTGCGCGCGCTGGACCGCCGCGCCGCGGTGGCGCTGGGCGTGCTGCTGGATACCGGGGAGGGGCGCTGATGGAGTACAAGCTGGACGATCCCGGGGGGGACAATTTCTACCTGCGCAAGATCACGCCCGAAATGCTGGCGGCGGACCCGTTCCACCCGGCGGTGGTGGACTTCGAGTCCGGCATGACCGCGGCGCCGTTCTTCGCCATCTCGCTGATAGCCGCCAACGTGCTGGTCTTCGTCTGGGAACTGCAGACGGGCGCGCTCAAAAGCAGGGAGTCTATAATCGCCGCCGGCGCCATATTCGGTGAGAAGGTTTTCTCCGGCGAGTACTGGCGCCTGGCCACAGGGATGTTCATGCACGCCAGCCCCGGCCACCTCATCGGCAACTGCGTTTCCCTGTACATACTCGGCCTGGCTTCGGAGCGGGCCTGGGGCGGTTCGCGGGCCTTCTTCATCTTTATCTGCAGCGGTTTGACCGCCTCGGCGGTAAGCGCCGCCCTGCAGCCCAAGCCGGCCGTGGGCGCTTCCGGCGCCATCTTCGGCCTTATGGGCGCGGCCGTGGTTTTCTTTTACCGTTTTCGCGGCTCGTTCCACCAGCGTGACCGCCGCATCGGCTCGGTGCTGCTCGCCTGGGGCGTGTTCCAGATAATAATGGGGGCGCTCACTCCGTACGTGGACAACTGCGCGCACCTGGGCGGGCTGGCCGGGGGGATGTTCTTCGGCTGGCTGCTCCCGACCACGCTTTTCGAACGCAAACGCTGAACTCGCTGACCGGGGGAAAACAATGTCCCGTTCAATACAACTCATCCTGGCCTGCCTGCTGCTGCCGGCCTACGGCCCGGCGCTGGCAGCCGACAATGACCGGGAGGTGGGGATGCGGCACTGCTTCTGCCTGCAGCCGTCTTCCGGGCCGATGCTCTACCACCTCGCTAAATTCGTCGACCTGCCGGAATGTAAAAAGGTGGAGCTGGAGCTGGGCGGGAAAAAACCCACCGAGGTGCTTTTGTGGTGCGACAGGATGAAGATCTGCCTGGCGGCCGCCTCGCAGTTCGCCGTTAAGAAGGGGGAGCTGGAGGGGAATCTGGCGGAGGCCGAAAGACAGGCCGCCGGTTGCTGCCGTAAAACTCCCGGGCCGGAGGAGGCGGAGCAGGCTCCTTGCGACGGCGACTGCCGGAAGGTTCTGAAAAAGCCGGCTGAGGCCGGGCGGGAGAAAAAGCCGTGCGACGACGCCTGCCTGGAAAAATGGAACACTACGGCGGCTGAACTTAGGGCCGGCCTGGACAAGAACGGGCAAGACGCCAAAGCTGATTGGGCGGCCTGCTTCTCTGTGGCCGGCGGCGTCCGGCCTTCCACGGCTCCGGCTGCCGGGCAGGGCATCACCGCACCCACGCCTGCCGGCGGTGCGGCAAAGAAAGCCCGGGTAAAGCCGGCTAAAAACAGGTAGCCGCATCTACGGCGGATTTTTTAGTATGATAAGCGGAGACGGGGTTTCTTAAAACAAGGGGAGAAATAATATGAATATATCCGAAACTGCGCCCGCCGGCAAGACCTCCATATTGGGCGCCACGGCCGCCTCGCTGACGGCTTTGGTGGCCTGGTTCCTCTGCGCGGCCGCGCTGCTGGCACTCAGCACTTTCCTGCCGCCGCTGCGCAGTATGCTGGTGCTGGCCCTCGTGTTCATCGCGGCCGGAGTTCTTTCTTTCCTTTTCTGCCGCTGGGCCCCGGTAAGGGAAACCCTGGAAGCCATTAAGGGGGGCGGCGCCGGTGCGGAGAAGAAGTCCGGGCCCGGCCGTCTGTTCGGCGCGCTGGCGGTGCTGGCCGCGGCCGCCTTGCTGGTGGTCCTGGGCGCCCGCGGCGTATGGCACGGGCGGCTGGAATCGTTCAAGCAGGACCTGAAAGAGAAGGGGCTGCCGCTCAGCCTGGCCGAGTTCCAGGAAGACCTGCCTGACGGGCAGTACGCCTACCCGGAGCTGTCGACGGCCATAGAAAAGGATTTTAGCCCGGAATTCTATAACAAGGCCTTCCATACCGGCGACTCTATCGGGAAATGGACCCCGGAGATCTTCAAAAAAGAGGCCCCTTACGCGGCGCATTACGCTCCGTACCTGGATAAGAAGCTGGCGCCGCTGCTGGCCCGGAAATATACCCGCTACCTGAAAGTGGATTATGCGGCGGCGGCTAAAGAGCCGTCCTCTATGCCGGCCCCGCCGCTGGCCAATATGCTTTCCATCGCCCGCGCGGCCAAGCTTTACGCGGTTTCCCGTGCCTACCAGGGCGACGCCGGCAAGGCCTGGGCGCTGGTGCGGCTGCAGTTCTCGCTGGCCGACCTGCTGGCCGACGAAAAGGTAATCTATTCCAAGATAATAGCGCTGGGGCTGCGCCGCCTGGCCGTGGAAACGGCGCTGGATATAATGTTGAACCGCCCGGCGGCGACGCTCCCGGCCGACCTGACGGCCAGCGTCAAGGGCGTGCTGGGCGGAGTCCTTATCCGGGACGCGCTCAAGTCCGAACTGGCCTACCAGTTCGACGAGTACGCTTTCCTGTCCCGCCTGAACGGCAGGCGGTTCGTTTCGGGGGGCGGGCTGTTCACGGCGGTGGCGCCGGATTCTGGCAGGCGCGGCGGCGGCCTGGGTATGTGGCTGGAATACGAGGCCTTCTCCGTAATGCGGATGCTGGGCCTGCTGGACATCAACCTGCTGGCCACCGCGCGCTATTTTGCGGAGCTGACCGGTGAAAGCCCCTGGGCCATTATGTTCACGGAAGGCAGGATGATCGGCGACGAGATACAGAAACTCCCGTCCTGGCCGTACCTGCTGGTCAAGGCCGCCCTGCCGGAGTTCTCCCGGATGTACGAAAGGGAATGGGAGCTTAAAGCGTGGGCGCAGCTGGCGCTGGCCTGCTCCGAGCTGAACCGCTTCCGCGCCGAGCGCGGCCGCTACCCGAAGGATATTTCCGAGCTGTCGCCCAAAACCTATTCGGCCGGGCTGCTGCGGGACATCTTCTCCGGCGGCAAGCTGCCCTATACGCTCTCCAAGGACGGGAAAAGCTTCGAGCTCTGCAGCACCGGCGCCTACGGCAAGAAACAGGACGCCTTCGGCAGGTCTTTCTGCATTAAACAGTAAGTAATTGGATAATGGGGACAGGCTACTTTATTTTAATAAAGTAGCCTGTCCCCATTTATGCTTCATTGAGAGGATTCGGGACCGCAGCGGCCAGCTTCTTTTTGGTTTCCTCGCGCAGGAAGCGGCGGGAAAGTATCAGCGTGGCCGTGGCGTAGCAGACTATGGTGCCGAGGAACGGCACGGTCCAGCCGAATTCCATCTGCATTGTGCCGCTTAGTCTTGCGCCCAGGGACCAGAGCAGGTTCCAGGCCGTGGCGTACATTGCGCTGACCATCGGGTGCACCTTCTTGTCGAAGCGGCTCAGCATGAACACCGAGTAGAGCGGCCAGCTGGCGTTCATCAGCATGGTGCGCAGGAACGCGGCCAGCACCGTGGCCCACAGCATCCCGGAGAACCCCACCGTAGCCAGGAAGGGTATGGACAGCGCCTGGAAAAGTATCATGGCCTGTATGTGCCCCATTTTCTTCACAAAAAAAGGCCCGATGAACCCGCCCACGGCCATGGACAGCGGCATAAGCGCCATTACGGCGCCGAGGCTGCCTATGGACAGCGGGAACGAGGTCTTGAAGAAGAGGTTCAGGTAGGGTATCACCATTCCCGCGCCCAGGCCTATTATCACCTGCGGCGCCAGCACCCAGCCCAGCGTGGCGAAATTTATCTTCGAAAAGTCGGTCTTCGCTTCTTCCGCGCTCGGCGCGGGTTCGTCCTTTATGCGCGTCAGCGGGATGAACATCAGCGCCATCAGCGCGACGCTGGCGAAGAGCGTGACGCGGTAGGCGGCGGCGGATTCCACGCCGCCGGCCAGGTAGTTCACGGCCAGGCGGGTTATCTGGCCGCCCAGCAGGCTGCCGCCGAAGGAGGCGATCATCGAGAGGCTGAACTGCGCGGAGAAAAGTTTGTTGCGCTCGCTTTCGGTGGAGTGCCGGGCCAGGAAGGGGAGCACGGCTATGGAGGAGAGGGAGCCGGCCACGCCGCTCAGGAAGCGGAAGGCCATCAGCGGGGTT